>JAIRYL010000189.1 GCA_031267775.1 Tannerellaceae bacterium | reverse complement strand
CCTTCAGCCTGAAAATACTTACATACCCCGGTATGTGCGCATTTTCAGGCTTCGTCTGGCAAAAAACAGTTCCAATAAATTTGTATGATTTATTTCCAGACGCCTCCTTATACTACCTTTCCGCTGCTTTATGCGGCGGGTTGAATTGGGTATTCAAAGGGATTTTTCTTTTATTCGATAACAAGATAAATGTCATTTGTCTGGAAATCAATTTCCCAGTTTCCGTCAGGATGCTTTTCCCATTGGTATTTTATCCCCATATCATCCCAGTATTTCTGAAAACAAATACATGCTTCAACGATATCTTTTACTAATTTTTCACACTGTAGCTTGTTGGCATTATTCACTTTCATCGCTTTTGATAATTCAATCAAGCTATTTTTACGGTTACATAAAACGCGTATTTCTTCTTTTTCTTTCTCGCTAACCTGTCCTATACGTTTTCTCATAATGATAAGTTTATACAATAAAAAAACGTGGAACTTAACATGCCTGCTTTTAGAGGTTCTCCAAAACCGTTGCGAACAAACAAGAAAAGCCCACGTATATTCTACGTGAGCGTCAAACTTTCTTGTCTTTGTTCGCTAAAAAAATTGGAGATTTCTAAAAGCAAAGACAAAAGCTAACGCTTTTTTATCAATATGTTATTGTTTTTTAGTTCATATACAATTTTTTATTTTACAACAAAGATATAAAATCTTATAAAGATTTGGATAATATCTCTTTATACTTTCAGCAACTTAATTTTTCGCTTTTTAATCTGTTCTGTCCGTAAGAAAATCGATCATACGTAAAATCGCTCTGCTGCATGCAGGACAAAAGGGAGCATAATCACGCATCATGCAATGGTCCATCGGGCGGTAAATGCCTTTTGACAGATAGCCTCCTCCTTCGTAAACGCCTATTTTATCTTTATATTTATCTTCCAAAAGGGTAGGTATAGGCGTATTTGCGGGTAATAAATCTTTCCATTTACTTTCAAAATCAATCAATGTGGTAATATTAGGCTCCCAAGGTTCTGTTTTCAAACTGAAAAAGGCGTCGTCATAGGCTACTTCCGACGAAAAATATTCATCAGCTAACCCGGCAAAGCTATGTCCGAATTCATGAACAAAAACGACGGGCGTACGGGCGTCGTCGGATGTTCCCATGGCATAGAAATTATACATGCCGCCGCCGCCGTACATATCGGTATTAACCACAATAAAAATAGCGTCGCAAGGTATGTTCCAAACAGCGTCGCGGATAGATTTCATATCCGGAGTAGTCAGGTAGCGGCTAAGGCCGAATGTATAGTATCCTGAGTTCAAGGCCGTATTTTTAAAGACGCCTTTACCCGAAACGTCCGTGCCGGATTCTTCGGATTCAAGCCCTACCGCCCAGACGTTAAAATCATCACGGTGCATATCAAATGGCGGAGTATTGAATAATGATTCTGTAAATTTTTTTGCGTCTGTTTCAAATTTCTTTTCTTCTCCGGCGGTATAACCTTCGGCAATGAATACTAAATCTATTTTTGAAGAAGGATCTCCTTTATACTGGATTTGTATTACGGTATTTTCTTTCAATTTTCCCCGATCAATGAATATGCTGGAAGGATCTATATTCAATGTCAATAATACATGAAACTGCATATCGCCTCTGTCTCGCCCGGTAATCTCTAACACTGTTTCTTTTTTAGGGAAGGGGATAGATATGCTGTTGGTCCATGATTGGGTTTCATTTTTGGCTTGTTCTGTCGAGCGCCATTCTTCAAATAGCGTATTGAAACCACGTGAATAAATCAGTTGTTTACCGGTTTTATCATACAGGTTTACATAATAACCGCCATAGTAAGACTTATCAATCAGATTTTTTACCGGACCTCCCCAAACAGGTTCTTCACGCATTTGCTGCAAAGCCGCTTTCTGATACTCGCTATTACCATTAAGCGCAAAGTCAATACGTAAACTTTTTTTTTCAAACCAGTCATCAAAATGTATTTGGGCGTAATTGTTTGAGACAAATAAGAGAAACAGGATTAGCAAAGACATTTTTGTTTTCATACAAATATACAATTTAAGTAATAAAAATAGATAATGACGCCCCGTAAATAAAAGTTACCCGCGCGTCATCACCACAAAGTTAATTATTTAATTATTAACTTTTTGTTTTTCTGTTACTAAAATAGGCTGTATATGTTATTTGGAAATTAAGCGCAGACCTCAATTTAAGTCATAAGGAAGCTCTTTAAATTTGTGTCTGAAAACTCCATTCCCAAATTCGCGGGGCGTCTAACAAGTAACCGGCTCGCGCTCCTCCATCCGTAGCCCCTATGCTTCGCCTTTAATACCGCCAATAGAGGGTATTAAATCGTCTATTTGGGCAATATTTGCTTGTTGTTCAAATTTAGCGATATTATCCTCAAGGGCATATAATAAACGCTTTGCATTGTCGGGCGTTAATATAACCCGGCTTTTTACCTTTGCCTTAGGCATACCGGGAACTATGCGGATAAAATCAATAATGAATTCGGACGACGAATGGGCTATAATGGCAAGATTTGCATAGGTACCCTGAGCAATCTCTTCAGACAACTCAATCTGTATTTCATTCGCCGGATTGGTTTTATTATTGTTCATAATGTAATGTTTTTATATAAATACAAGCAAATATAGGCATTTATCTATAAACTAAAACAAAAACGACGACCTTCTCAGGCAGTCATTTTTCAAGTTGTGTTTTTAATTCTCAATTCTTTAGACCAATGTAAAAATATCGTATCACTTATAGTCAAATCATTTTTCTTTTTTTTTGACATTTAAATTAAGGTATAAACAAGCGCTAATTATCATTATATAATGAACAAATGTAGAAGGTTTGCTTAAAACCACCAAGTACTATTTTTTCAATACGTAATACTATTTCGCCAATTTCAATATAAAAAAACCTTTTTATACCCTGAAACGTGAACGGGCATATCTTTCTCTATACTCAGAAGGAGTTAACCCTTTCTTTTTACGAAAAATACGATTGAAATTTGATAAATTATTAAATCCGCTTTTATAGCATATCTCAGAGATCGTATCACTCGTGTCAATCAGGTGGGAGGCAGCTTCTGAAACGCGGATATCATTTAAATAATCAATAAATGTTTTTCCTGTCCACTTCTTCAGGAATCGGGTAAGGGAGGATTCGCTGGCGTTAATCAGGTTGGCTACATCCGTTAATGTAACCGGATGCTGATAGTTTTCATGCAAATATAGCATGATAGTTTCCAACCGGTCGCTATCTCTATCTCTGAAATCACTGACATTATTAGAGGTATTCAAACGCCAGGCAGCATCATCTAATGATAGTATTTTTAATATTTCAATCAAACGGAGGAAATTCCTGAAAGAATCCGGCACATCATTGGAGAGCATTTTAAGTTCCGGACGAATACGATCAATCATCTGACGGCTGAAAACCAATCCATGGGCTGCATTTTCAAACATACTCTTGATTGTTTTAAAATGCCTTTTATTTATGATGCTGTCAAATAAGGAACGATGAAATTGAATGGTTATTTCTATTGTTCCCTCAAATTTGCATTTATGATTAGAATAGGCATGTTTAGTTCCTCCTGCTACAAGAAGTAAATCCAAATCGCTTATTTCTTCAGCAGAGTCGCCTACAATACGAATAGAACCTGCTGCATTTTCAAGATAATTTAATTCAAATTCAGGATGTATGTGCGGAGGATAGGGGAAACCCTCCTTATATCGCTTCATCACAAAAAAACAATCTTCGGGCGAAAGCGATATTACTTCTTGTAGAACATCTATCTGACTCATACTATAATTATTTATCATCCTTATTAGTAGGATATTGATAAAATATATCTACAAATATAATCTAATTGATTAAAATCGCAAACGGTAAAATATAAAAAAAAGACTACTGTTTTACGAGTAGCCTTTCAGAATATTTAAATGAGGAATAATTAATCGCTATCCTTTGTTTATTACTTTATCCATCATATTAAGTTCTACTATATTTTTGCGGTTTGCATAGATGCGTTCGAACTCATCTTTGGCTCCAACAACGAGTTTGTCATAATCGCGCTGACCTGTGCCGGCTGGGATAAGATGTCCGCAAATAACATTTTCTTTCAAACCTTCCAAACGGTCTACTTTTCCATTGATAGCAGCCTCGTTCAGTACTTTTGTTGTTTCCTGGAAAGAAGCGGCCGACATGAAGCTGTTTGTTTGAAGAGCGGCGCGGGTGATACCTTGGAGAATTTGGTTGGCCGTAGCGGGAACGGCGTCACGTACTTCAACCAATTTAAGGTCGCGACGTTTCAACATACTATTTTCATCCCTCAATTTGCGGGCTGTAACGATCTGTCCGGCCTGTAATGTTTGGGAATCGGCTGAATCCATAACGACTTTTTTGCCCCAAATACGATCATTTTCATCCATTACTTCCAACTTGTCTACTATCTGCTGTTCAAGGAAACGAGTATCTCCCGGATCAACGACTTCTACCTTGCGCATCATTTGGCGTACGATCACTTCAAAGTGTTTATCATTAATCTTCACGCCTTGCAAACGATAGACGTCTTGTACTTCATTAACAATATATTCCTGAACGGCAGTCGGTCCTTTGATCGCTAAAATATCCGATGGGGTTATCGCTCCGTCAGACAACGGCATACCTGCGCGTATATAGTCGTTTTCCTGTACTAAAAGTTGTTTGGAAAGCGGCACCATATATTTCTTAATTTCGCCTAATTTGGAAGTGACGGTTACTTCGCGGTTACCGCGTTTAATCTTTCCAAAACCTATTTCTCCATCAATTTCTGCAACGACAGCCGGATTGGAAGGATTACGCGCTTCAAATAATTCGGTTACGCGAGGAAGACCGCCGGTAATATCGCCTGTTTTACCAACGGCGCGAGGCATTTTTACAAACACTTCGCCGGCAATAACCGTATCGCCATTTTCTTTTACAACATGGGCACCCAAAGGTAAAGAGTAGTTTTTCAGGTGATTTCCGTTTTCATCAACAATATGAACAACAGGAGCCTTGGTCTTATCTTTAGGTTCGATGATAATTTTTTCTTTTAATCCGGTTGTTTCGTCGCTTTCAACTTTATAAGTAATCCCTTCAATCACACTTTCAAACTCAATCTTACCGGCTACTTCGGAAACGATAACGGCATTGAACGGGTCCCACTCGATGATCGTATCGCCTTTCTTAACAGAAGATCCGCTGTTGAAGTATAATTTAGAACCATAAGGAATGTTATGGGTTAGCAAAACAATCTTCGTGTTCGGATCTACAATACGCATTTCAGCTAAGCGACTTACTACTACCTGATATGCTTTTCCTGTAGCATCGATCGATTCAACAGAACGGAGTTCGTCAATTTCAAGGATACCATCGTACTTCGATGTTATACTGCTTTCCGTTGCAATGTTGGAAGCAATCCCCCCGACGTGGAATGTACGAAGCGTTAACTGCGTTCCCGGCTCGCCAATAGATTGTGCCGCGATAACGCCAACTACCTCGCCTCTCTGAACCATTGAACCTGTGGCTAAGTTACGTCCGTAACATTTAGCGCAAACGCCTTTTTTCGATTCACAAGTAAGAACCGAACGGATTTCTACGCTTTCTATCGGAGATTCTTGAATTTTCCTTGCCGCATCTTCACGGATTTCATCGCCCGATTCTACAATCAACTCTCCGGTAAGCGGATGTTGAATATCATGAACGGATACGCGCCCTAATATGCGCTCGTATAAAGACGCTATGACTTCTTCGTTGTTTTTGAGTTCTGTGCAAACCAAACCGCGTAAAGTACCACAATCTTCTTCATTGATAATGACGTCATGCGAAACGTCTACCAGACGACGAGTCAGATAACCTGCGTCCGCTGTTTTTAATGCCGTATCGGCCAAACCTTTACGAGCGCCGTGAGTAGAAATGAAATACTCGAGCACCGACAAACCTTCTTTAAAGTTTGAGAGGATTGGATTTTCAATAATCTGACCGCCTTCAGCTCCGCTTTTTTGAGGTTTTGCCATCAAACCGCGCATACCGGAAAGCTGACGAATCTGTTCTTTCGAACCGCGCGCTCCTGAGTCCATCATCATGAATACAGAGTTGAATCCATCATTATCAGCCGTAAGCTGTTTTATCAGGATTTCAGATAGACGGCTGTTTATATGCGTCCAAGTATCAATAATTTGATTATAACGTTCGTTGAATGTAATGAATCCCATACTATAGTTAGCAAGGATTTGTTCAACTTCTTCATATCCTTCTTCAACCAGTTTATCTTTTTCTTGCGGAATAAGTACGTCTGCCAAATTGAACGACAATCCTCCCTTGAATGCCATTTGGTAGCCAAGGCCTTGAATGTCGTCGAGGAATTGTGCCGTACGAGCCACGCCGCAAACTTTAATAACATCGCCGATGATATCGCGTAACGCTTTCTTTCCAAGAACTTCGTTTACATAACCAACTTCTTTTGGGACATATTCATTTACCATCACACGGCCAACAGACGTTTCTATCATTACCCTGACAAGATTTCCGTCTTTGTCTATATCGTCTACATACGCCTTAATAGGCGCGTGTATATCAACTTTACCTTCATTATAGGCAATAATCGCTTCTTCTTCTCCATAAAATACCAAACCTTCGCCTTTTGTTCCCGGACGCAATTTGGTTATGTAATACAAACCAAGCACCATATCTTGCGAAGGTACCGTAATAGGAGCGCCATTTGCCGGATTTAAGATGTTATGCGAAGCCAGCATCAGCATTTGCGCTTCCAATATAGCCTCGTTGCCCAATGGTAGATGCACAGCCATCTGGTCTCCGTCAAAGTCCGCATTAAATGCAGTACATGATAGCGGATGTAACTGGATTGCTTTACCTTCTATTAATTTGGGCTGGAAAGCTTGTATACCTAACCGGTGCAAGGTGGGAGCGCGGTTGAGTAATACGGGATGCCCTTTCATTACATATTCTAAAATATCCCAAACCACAGGCTCTTTACGATCTACAATCTTTTTCGCCGATTTAACCGTTTTAACAATACCACGCTCAATTAATTTTCGGATAATAAAGGGTTTATACAATTCGGCAGCCATATTCTTAGGAATACCGCATTCGTGCATCTTCAGCTCAGGGCCGACAACAATAACCGAACGGGCGGAATAGTCGACACGTTTACCCAGCAAGTTTTGACGAAAACGGCCTTGTTTTCCTTTCAAACTATCCGAAAGAGATTTCAACGGACGATTGGCATCTGTTTTAACGGCACTTGATTTACGGGAATTATCAAATAATGAATCAACGGCTTCCTGAAGCATACGCTTTTCATTACGTAAAATTACTTCGGGCGCCTTAATATCGATTAATCGTTTTAAACGGTTATTACGGATAATAACGCGACGATATAAATCATTCAAATCGGACGTTGCAAACCGGCCGCCATCCAAAGGAACCAGCGGGCGTAATTCGGGCGGAATAACCGGTACGGCTTTTATTACCATCCATTCGGGTTTATTCCTTCCTCTGGAAGCGCGGAACGATTCAACAACCTGCAGACGTTTTAACGCTTCGTTCTTCCGTTGCTGCGAACTGTCTGTGCTGGCGCGGTGGCGCAAATCATAAGAAAGAGTATCCAAGTCCAAGCGCGCCAGTAAATCATATACAGCTTCAGCTCCGATTTTGGCAATAAATTTATTGGGGTCGGAGTCTTCCAGCAATTGATTTTCCTTTGGTAAATTGTCTAATATCTGGAGGTATTCTTCTTCCGACAAAAGGTCTAGTTCGCTAACAGTGTCAATCGAACCCGATTGGATAACGACATACCTCTCATAATAAATGATAGAATCTAATTTCTTGGTTGGTATTCCTAATAAATAACCAATTTTGTTAGGCAAAGAACGGAAGTACCAGATATGAGCCACGGGAACTACCAAAAGGATATGCCCCATACGCTCGCGACGAACTTTCTTCTCCGTAACTTCTACACCACAACGATCACACACAATACCTTTGTAACGGATACGTTTATATTTTCCGCAATGACATTCATAGTCCTTGATAGGGCCGAAAATGCGTTCGCAGAATAACCCGTCGCGTTCGGGTTTGTAAGTGCGATAGTTGATCGTTTCCGGTTTTAACACTTCGCCGCTTGAATTCTCAATGATTTCTTCAGGAGAAGCTAAACCAATTGTAATTTTTGAAAAGTTACTCTTTATCTTGTTTTCTTTTCTAAAAGCCATATTATAGTTTATAAAGAGTTATATTGTTGTTGAATTAATCTAATATAAAGCTTAAACCAAGACCTCTCAGTTCATGAAGCAACACGTTCAAAGATTCCGGAATACCGGGATTTGGCATCGGGTCTCCTTTTACGATAGCTTCATAAGCTTTCGAACGTCCTACTACGTCATCAGACTTGATAGTAAGTATTTCCTGTAATATATGGGCTGCGCCGAATGCCTCTAATGCCCAAACTTCCATCTCTCCGAAACGCTGGCCGCCGAATTGCGCTTTACCGCCTAATGGTTGCTGAGTAATTAATGAATATGGACCAATAGAACGGGCGTGCATCTTGTCGTCTACCATGTGGCCTAATTTCAAGAAATAAGTCATTCCTACTGTAGCCGGTTGGTCAAAGCGTTCGCCGGTTCCGCCATCATACAGGTATGTTTTACCATATCGGGGAATACTTGCTTTGTCTGTCCAGTCGTTCAAGTCATCCATTGAAGCGCCATCAAAGATAGGAGTGGCAAACTTAATATTTAATGTATTACCTGCCCATCCCAATACAGCCTCAAATATCTGGCCCAAGTTCATACGGGAAGGTACGCCTAATGGATTCAAGCAAATATCCACAGGCGTTCCGTCTTCAAGGAAAGGCATATCTTCCTGACGTACAATTTTGGAAACAATGCCTTTGTTACCATGTCGCCCGGCCATCTTGTCGCCTACCTGAATCTTACGTTTCTTCGCAATATAAACTTTAGCCATTTGAACAATACCGGTAGGAAGTTCGTCGCCAATGGTAAGGTCAAACTTCTTGCGCTTCAAGTCAGCGTCTAATTCTTTATATTTTTTCAGATAATTCAGAATAACTTCTTTAATTAAATCATTTTTCGCATTATCTGCCGTCCATTTACTAACCTGAATGGAACTGTAATCAAGCGTTTCTAATTCCTTACGGGTAAATTTGGCTCCTTTAAGAATTACTTCTATATTCATGTAATCTTTAACGCCCTGAGAGATTTTCCCGTTGGTAAGCAACAACAATTTATCTACAAGTACGCTTTTCAAGTTCGCCATTTTCTGCTCAAATTCTTCGTCAAGCTTTGGCAGAATCGCCTTGTCCGTTAATCTGGATTTGCGTTTCTTTATTGCTTTGGAAAACAGACTAGTTTCAATAACAACCCCGCGTAAAGAAGGCGTAGCTTTCAGGGAAGCGTCTTTTACGTCGCCGGCTTTATCGCCGAATATGGCGCGTAATAATTTCTCTTCCGGGGAAGGATCGGATTCTCCTTTAGGCGTAATTTTACCAATCAAAATATCGCCGGGTTCTATACGGGCTCCTACGCGAACAATGCCTCTTTCATCCAAGTCTTTTGTCGCTTCTTCGCTCACGTTAGGTATATCCGAAGTAAGTTCTTCCATACCGCGTTTTGTTTCGCGGACTTCCAGAATATACTCGTCTACATGGATAGAAGTGAAAAAGTCTTCACGAACCATACGTTCGTTCAAAACAATAGCGTCTTCGTAATTATAACCTTTCCAAGGCATATAAGCTACTTTCACATTACGTCCAAGAGCTAATTCGCCTTTTTGCGTAGAATAACCTTCCGTAAGGATCTGGCCTGCTGTTACACGATCGCCCCGTTCTATAACCGGACGTAAGTCTACAGTTGTACTTTGGTTTGTTTTACGCCATTTAGGAATATGATATGTTTTAACCGCATCTTCAAAGCTAACAAAGTCTTCATTTTCTGTACGGTCATATTTAATCTTAATACAGGTAGCATCAACAAATACAACTTCGCCTTCACTTTCTGCAATGATTTGCGTACGAGAATCTCTCGCTACATATTCTTCAATACCAGTACCTACAATAGGAGCATCCGGACGCAATAACGGAACAGCCTGACGCATCATGTTTGAACCCATCAATGCGCGATTTGCATCGTCATGTTCAAGGAATGGGATTAAAGAAGCCGCAATAGAAGCGATCTGTGTAGGAGAAACGTCCATTAAATCAACCTCGGCAGGAGTAACTAATGGGAAGTCTGCTTCCAATCTTGATTTTACTCTGTCGCGTATAAACCGCCCTCCACCATCTAACGGAGCGTTACCTTGCGCTATCGTTAATTCCTCTTCTTCCTCCGCCGTATAATATTGCAAGCCTTCGTTCGAAAAGTCTACCTGCCCGTTTTCTACGCGACGGTAAGGAGTTGATATAAATCCAAGATCATTTATCTTAGCATATACGCAAAGAGAAGAAATCAAACCGATATTAGGTCCTTCCGGTGTTTCAATCGGGCAAAGACGGCCATAGTGCGTATAGTGAACGTCGCGAACCTCAAATCCGGCGCGTTCTCTTGACAAACCGCCAGGCCCGAGCGCTGACAAACGACGTTTGTGAGTAATTTCGGCCAATGGATTTGTCTGATCCATAAACTGAGATAAAGCGTTTGTCCCGAAGAATGAATTTACGACGGAAGAAATAGTCTTTGCATTAATCAGGTCTATAGGAGTAAAGACTTCATTATCGCGTACGTTCATACGTTCGCGCACAGTACGGGACATACGAGCCAAACCTATTCCAAATTGGTTGTATAGTTGTTCGCCTACCGTACGTACGCGGCGATTACTCAAGTGGTCGATATCGTCAACTATCGCTTTTGAATTAATCAGTTCAATTAAATACTTGATAATTTCAATTATATCCTCTTTGGTAAGTACCTTTATGTCTTCACTGGTTGTGATACCTAATTTTTTATTTATCCTGTAACGTCCAACTTCTCCCAAATCATAACGTTTTTCAGAAAAGAATAAGTTTGTAATGACTTCGCGGGCGCTCGCTTCATCTGCCGGTTCAGCATTTCTTAATTGCCTGTAAATATATAATACAGCTTCTTTTTCCGAGTTACTGGGATCTTTTTGGAGCGTATTGTATATAATGGCATAGTCGGATAAATTCTGATCTTCTCTATGTAATAATATATTTTGCGTTCCCGATTCAAGTATAGCTTCAATATTATCATTATCTAATACAGATTCACGGTCTATAATAACATCGTTACGTTCAATAGATACCACTTCGCCTGTATCTTCGTCTACAAAGTCTTCAACCCAGGTTTTTAATACGCGGGCCGCTAATTTACGCCCGATTAATTTCTTTAAATTAGTTTTTGTAACCTTTACCTCTTCAGCCAGATTAAAGATCTCAAGTATGTCTTTATCGCTTTCGA
>JAIRYL010000020.1 GCA_031267775.1 Tannerellaceae bacterium | reverse complement strand
TTTAGACCAGATAGAAGAATTGAAAGAACCTGCCATCCCTATTTGGTCTGCCACATCATTGGAACAATATCCTACCGAAATGAGCGAATACAGGAAACTTACCATTAAACACCTTACTTCTCATACCCGTTTCAGGGAATTGATCGGCAAATTATACACAGAAGAAAAAGCGCGTGTTTTTATTCAAATAGGAGCAGGCTCATTGAGCAGTTTTGTAGACGACATTCTACGCAATGAAAATTACAGTACCATTTCTACTCATAATCCGGGCAGATCAGGTATTGAACAGTTAAGGCGAATACTCGCTCTTCTATTTATCGAAGGAAAAGAAGTTGATACGCTGTTTATCAGAAGTGGAGAAACATCCAAAGTTATCGGGCAGGAACTGGAAATTTTATTTGTTCCTTTTGTTACGGAATTTCCGCTGATTAAAGAGGTATTGAAGAAACAAAACAAATTGGATTTTATTTCATGCGAAGAAAGCGATACAAGCCATCAACCTTTGGCGCAAAAAGTAAATGAGAACATTCGCGAGATGTCTTTAGCGCAGAAGGAAATGCTTGACGCCATGAACGAAATAAAATTATTGGAACAAAAGTTCAATATAACAAGCGGTATTTCTCAAACGAAAGAAAAGAAAATTCAACCGGCGCAAGTAAAAACCGCCG
Organism: Tannerellaceae bacterium; assembly: GCA_031267775.1. Taxonomy (GTDB): domain Bacteria; phylum Bacteroidota; class Bacteroidia; order Bacteroidales; family Tannerellaceae; genus DFXE01. The sequence continues at coordinate 16,256 of JAIRYL010000020.1, read as the reverse complement.
GTATGGCAAAAAAACCGTTCAAAGAAGAAATTAGTATTACGATACGGGATTATCCTTATATAACGGATCATACCGTTGTAAAACAACCCGATTATTGGACTGTCGTAGAAGACTTTGACGTAGTAATCCCAATGACGATGAGCATTGAGCTGATGATGGAAATTGCCGAAAAGTATACGCCAACCCGAAAAGTATTGGGACTGTCTTCATTCAGTATCTTCCAATGGATGAATGTTTTTTACGAATTTAAGCTACAAACCGAAGGAAGTTGGGTATCGGACGACCTGATGAAACTGGAAATGAAAAACTTTATTTCAACAGAGATCATGCTGGGAGACGAATATCCTGCCCCGCCGCAGAAATATACAGGGGAAATAGAGTTAGGCATAAAAACGCACGAACCGCCTACACGTCGCTTCATTTATAAGGAATTGATGTTTCACGGGCCTAATTATCAGGGAATAGAGGAGGTTACAGACATTAATGAACACGGAATGAGAGCGGTAGTGAAAGCTGCCGGAGGAAAAGCGGCCTTACTTGATACATTGGGACAATTAATCAGTATATATCTGCGGACAACTGTTAAGGAAAATAATGTTTGTTTTCCGGTAAGCGTTGGCAAAATTACGTTTTATCAGGATTTTCATGATCAGCATGGTATTTTTGATTTCACGCTGGTAGTTACCGAAATAAATGACGATTTTATCAATGGAGATATGATTCTCAAACGGGATGGCAAAGTATGGTGCGTTGCTGAGAACTGGCTGAATAGACGTTTTGAAATGGACGACGCTTTGTGGGATAGCATAAACATACCGCTTGATAACAGGTTGGCTAAACAACTGGAAGGAACTCCTGTTACGTATTTCGACCTGGCTTATCCTAAAACAGGTAGCTGGTCGTTTATTGAGAAAAGATATTTGAACCGGGACGAAAAGGCTCACCTGAAAGGACTGTTGCTAAACAGGCGCAGGCCTTACACAATCAGTCGTATTGCCATTAAAGATGCAATCCGCGCCTATATTATGGAAAAATACGGAAAAAAATCATACCCCATTGAAATCGTAATTGACCATGATGAAAAGGGTAAGCCCTTTGCTAAAGGATTAGACGAATTGAACGGACTGGAAATATCACTTTCTCATAAAGGTAACGAATCTGTTGCCATTGTAGCGGAAAAGCCGGTTGGTATCGATATAGAACAGATAGAAGAAAGATCGCCGGATTTCATGGATATGTCTTTTACGGAAGGAGAATTAGCTTTGTTGAAGGATAGAGAACAGGCCGAATGGTCTACCCGGTTCTGGGCAGCTAAGGAAGCCTATGGGAAAATGTTGGGCACAGGTCTGGAAGGCAATCCTAAAAAACATGAAATAGAGAGAATAGAAGGCGATTCTTTATTTATTGATCAGCAAGAAATTCATACGGTTAAACACAAAGGAAAATACATTGTAGCATGGATACGGTAATTTTAAATAAAAGACGGCAAAGCGAAATAGTATTTAAACAATTAAGTAAATTTGTTGGCGATATTATTGGAGACGACGTCATTGAACAAATCGGAATATCCCAAGAAAGTATCTTTACTAAAAACCTGGAAATGGATAGTATAGAAATTGTAGCCTTTGCAGAAAAAGTGAAACAGAAATATGGACGCGAAATCGATTTCATTTCATGGATATCCGGTATGGAATTTCAGAAGTTGTATAATTTATCTATCGGTCAGGTTGTGGATTATATAGTAAACAGTAATGATTCGAATTAATAACAATGATTTTAATATACTGGAATTGAATAAAAGCGCAACAGAAACAGTTGTCATGATTCATGGTATATTTACAAATCTGTCTGTTTTTTATTTTTCTGTCGCGCATGAGTTGGCTAAGAAATATCATGTCGTACTTTACGACCTGAAAGGACATGGGCTGAGCGAAACAGCCTGTTCGGGTTATGATTTGCAATCGGCGTCGAAAGACTTGCTGGGTATTTTATATGAGCTTCATATACGGAAAGCGCATTTAACCGGTTATAGTTATGGAGGGTTAATTGCTTTGTATATGGCGGTTTACTATCCTGAAACGGTTGATAAACTGATTATTATTGAAACGCCCAATCTAAACGACGGGCAATCAAGGCCTTTACTGGAAGGCTATAATAAACTGTTTTTAGATCGATATCTGGCAGGTTTATCCGTATCGACCCATATGATACCAAGTCAAAGGAAAATTGATAAAATACACCGGCAGGTTCAATACTTGTTTGAACATACTACATTGAAGGAAGATTTAAGGCGGGATTTGGATCTGTTTGATAAAATAGCAGAGAATAATCCCGTTACAAATGAAACCCTTTTACTGTATGCCACGCAAACGGAGTGCGCTAATGCGGCTGCATTTTTGCATCAACATATTAAAAAGTCTTCTTTGTATTATGGAAAGGGCGATCATAGTATTCCTGTACAGAATCCGGAATGGCTTGTTGATAAAATAATAAAATTCCTGTAGTTAATTTAAGCGAATGGAATTATAATTTGCCTGTATGTTTGATTTAGATAACTGGACAGAAATATTTTCTTCGATAAGAAAAAATAAATTAAGAACTTTTCTTACAGGGTTTTCTATTTCGTGGAGTATATTTATGTTCATTATTTTATTGGCTTCAAGCAATGGCGCAAAAAATGGCGTGATGACCACCTTTGGCAGCAGAGACGTTAACAGTATCTCCATTTATGGACGCGCCACTTCTATTCCTTTCAACGGATTTTCCGATAACCGGAAGGTAGAGTTGGACGAAAAAGATTTCGACCTGATTAATAGTCAAATAATTCAGAAAGAATTTATCTCTCCCTGTATCAATACCGTTGTGACGGCGAGCTACAAAAAAGATTATACGTCTGTGGCATTAGTTGGCGTATATCCTGAGTATACCCATATCAACGGGATAAAAATAAGCGATAAGCAAGGGAGGTTTATCAGTGATTTGGATATAAACAAACGACGAAAAGTAGCAGTTGTTAACCAACGTCTGAAAGATGTATTATATCAAAATAAAAATCCTGTAGGAGAAGATATTATTATAAATAAACTTCGTTTTACGGTAATAGGCGTTTTTGATGAAATATCGTCTACCAATATCGAAAAGGCGTATATTCCTTTCTCTACGTCGCAGTTGTTGTTTTATGGAGGCTGGGGTTTTACAAGCCTTGCTTTTACGGCAAAGAATCTGGATACCCAAAAAAGTAACGAGCAATTTATTAAAGACCTGCGAGCCAGGCTGGGCGCTTTGCACCACTTTGATCCCCAGGATGAGCAGGCGATTGGGTTTTCGGATAAACTGGATACTTACTTGCAAACGTTGGGCATATTTAACGCCGTAAATGTTTTTATATGGATTATCGGCATTGGAACGCTGCTTGCGGGAATTGTCGGTATCAGTAACATCATGCTTATTACGGTGAGGGAACGTACGCGGGAATTTGGAATCAGAAAAGCTTTGGGCGCTAAACCTTACTCCATACTTATAAATATTGTAATAGAATCGGTTGTTATCACCGCCCTGTTTGGCTATCTGGGATTATTTGCAGGGATAGGTCTTAGCAAATTATTTAACTGGTTTCTCGAAAACAATACGGCCGTATCGTCGCTGGCTATTTTCGAAAATCCGTCGATTCATGTTTCTACGGCAATAGGGGCTATGGTTACTTTAATAATAGCAGGCGTACTGGCCGGTTATTTTCCGGCACGATTAGCGCTGAAAGTACCTGCGGTAGACGCAATCAGGGCAGAATAACATGTTTGATTCAGACAAAATACAAGAAATATGGATAACGATTACCCGAAACAAGGTAAGAAGTCTTCTTACTGCATTCGGGGTATTTTGGGGTATTTTTACGTTAGTTGTCATGATTGGATCGGGCGACGGGCTGGAGCGAGGCGTTATGAAAGGAGTTAAAGGATTTGCTACCAATTCCTGCTTTCTTGGTTCTGCTCCTACGGCTATACCCTATAAAGGATTTCAGAAAGGGAGGGTTTGGGATATACGGAATAAGGATATCGATATGCTTATGGATTCGATTCCCGAAATAAAATTCCTGTCTCCCGTTTTGTGGGGGCAAATGTCAAACGACAATATTGTGTATGAAGATCAGAGCGGCGCTTTTCATGTGAAAGGCCTCTATCCTAACTATGCGCAAGTTGAAACGCAACATCTGTCTTACGGACGTTTTATTAATGATATAGATATTGAAAAAAAGAGGAAAGTATGCGTTATCGGTAAAAAGGTTTTTGAGAAAATGTTTCCGCGAAAAGAGAATCCCATAGGGCGGGATATCCGGGTTAACGGCGTTTATTATCAGATTGTGGGAGTAACAAACGGCTTGTCTGATATTAGCATTGGAGATAAGCTGGAGAGTTCGGTACTCCTCCCGTTCACCCTGTTGCAGCAAATAAACAATCAGGGCGATGTTATTCATTTTTTAGCAGCCATATCGCGGGATAACGTACCGGCTAATTATATAGAAGATAGAATAAAACAGACGCTGAAAAGTATCAACCACATACATCCGGACGATTATAAAGCGATATGGAGTTTTAACATGGAAAAAGAATACAATATGTATATGAATCTGTTTAGCGGAGTATCTATTTTAATCTGGATTGTAGGACTTGGAACGCTTGTAGCCGGGATTGTGGGCGTATGTAATATTATGCTGATAACCGTAAAGGAAAGGACAAGGGAAATTGGCGTACGGAGGGCTATCGGGGCCAAACCCCGTAAAATAATCAGTCAGATCATGTGGGAAAGTATTGTTCTAACATTCATCTCCGGCATTTGCGGACTTTGCGTTGGCGTTTATGTTTTGCATACGGCGGATTTGGTTTGGGTGCAAAAGCAGGAGAATATGTTCATTTTACATCCTATGATTACGTTTAAGATAGGGATTTTGTCTCTTTTGATCTTGTTGATCAGCGGTGCGCTGGCAGGAATAATACCGGCCATAAGAGCTTTGAATATTAAAGCGATAGACGCTATTAGAGAAGAATAAGAAAACAAACATATTAGACCATTATTTATGAAAAAAGCAGGTCGGATTATATTATTTTCTATATTACTGGTTGTAGTTCTTATGACGTTCAAATTCCTGTGGGACGAATCCCGTATGGAAGTAGCGCCCTACGATATTATTATGCCTGAATTAGGTACGGTGGAAAACACGGTAGTAGCTACCGGGAATATAGAACCCCGGAACAAGATATTAATTAAACCTCAAATATCAGGGATTATCAATAATGTAAGGAAAGAAGCCGGCGAAAGCATCCGGAAAGGAGAGATTATAGCCAATGTGAAGGTTACGACGGAAATGAGTGAATTAAACGCTGCAGAATCCAGATTAAAAATGGCAGAAATAAACCTGAATCAGATACAGATGGACTTTGCGCGGCAACAAATGCTGTACAGGAACGAAGTAATATCCAGAAACGAATTTGAGTTGTCCGAAGCCTCTTACCAAAAAGCCGTAGAAGAACGCAGAAACGCCAAAGACGCATTGGATATTGTGAATTATGGCGTTGCCGAAAGGTTTTCCCGGATAAGCAATACTCAAATCCGGTCTACCGCTTCGGGCGTCGTACTGAATCTTCCTATCAAGGAAGGAGATTATGTGATTCAGTCTAATGTATTTAATGAAGGAACTACAATAGCCGCCGTGGCTGATATGACAGACCTTATATTTAAGGGAAATGTGGATGAAACGGAAGTACATCTGCTTAAAAACAAGATGCCTGTAAAAATAAAAATAGGCGCTATCAGCAACAGGGTTTTCCGCGCCTATATTGAATACATCGCCCCGGAAGGAAAAAGAGAGAACGGAACGGTACTGTATGAAATTAAAGCAGCCCTGCATATTCCCGACTCTATCCCGGTAAGGGCAGACTATAGCGCGAATGCCGAAGTACTTATCAAACGGGCCAGGAATGTTATTGTAATACCCGAAGCATTTGTAGAGTTCAGCGATAATAGAACATACGTTTATGTGCTGCAATCTGGGGGAACGGAACAGGTTTTTGAAAGAAGGCAAGTAAAAGTGGGATTGTCGGACGGGGTTTATATCGAAATAAAAAAAGGAATATCATTAGAAGAAAAAATAAGAGGACTCCAACGGGATTAATTATATGAAAATAAAAGGATACTTGATATGGCTTTTTTTCCTTCTGTATCCGCTGGTAAATGCGCTGGCTCAAACGGAAGATTACGACGTACTATATACTCCGCGCAAGCAGCAAGTAACCAGAGATATAGAATCGGTAAGAAGAGGAGAAAGAGATAGAAATGCAACCGCCCAACCGCGCGGTAATTACAAGAGATGGACGCTGGAAGAGTGTATTCAATATGCCATTGAACATAATATAAGTATACAACGGCTAAAGGTTCAGCAGAAAGTGGCGGCCGTCCGGCAAAATACGGCGGAAAACAGTCGCTGGCCGGATTTGAATGCAGCAGTTATGCAGGATTGGAGTTTTGGACGCTCGCAAACGTATGCAGACATGGATGAACCTTTATCCGGAACGCGGCTGGGGGCGAGCGCTTCCATTCCTCTTTTCACAGGTTTTCGTATTCCGAATGAAATAGCGCGGACTAAACTGGAATTTGAAGCGGCTACCCAAAATCTGGAAAAAGTAAAAGATGATCTGTCCATCCATATTACAGCTCTCTTTTTACAGGTCTTGTTCTGCAAGGAACTGGTAAAGGTAAACGAAGATCATTGGCTATTGACTCAAAACCAGCTAAAGAAAACAATACTCCTGATTGAGGCGGGAAGCGTACCTTCCGTCAGTCTATACGATGTGGAAGCGCAGTTGGCCAAAGATAAAGTATCGGTAATTGAGGCGCAAAATAATCTGGAATTGGCCTTGCTGGATTTAGCGCAGGCTCTCGAGCTGGAACGCGAAAGTCAGTTTGATATAAAAGCGCCCGCATTCAGCGAGAAGCTCATGGGGGATATGTTTCGCAAGATTATGCCCGCACAATTAATTTTTGAGCATGCGCTTACCGGTAAGCCTGTTATAAAAGAGCAGGAATATAAGGTGGCAAGCGCAAAAAAAATGCTGAAAGTAACGCAAGCCGGGTATATGCCCAATTTAAACCTTGTTTTTGAATGGGGAACCGGTTATCTGTACAGATACGACGGGCAAGACGTTGTTAATCCGTCGACCGGCCAACTGGTAAAGGCGAACGGGGCTTTTGGAAATCAGTTGAAAAATAACGATTATATGTTGATAGGACTGAAACTGAGTATTCCGGTTTTTAACCGCTTTGAAACGCGCAATAAGGTACGCGCCGCAAAACTGGATATAGCAGACAGGGAATTGGCGCTGGAAGATGCAAAGAAAATACTCTATAAAGAAATTCAGGTAGCGCATAAGAATGTTACTGCCGCGCACGAAAAATATAAAGCGTCGAACGATGCGGTAACGTTTACCTCGGAATCGTTCCGTCATGCGCAAATCCGTTATGAACTGGCCAAACTGACGTCATTTGAATACGACGAAGTGAAAACAAGGTTTTTGCAAAGCCAGTCGGAGCAGATACAAGCCAAATACGATTACATCCTGCGTGCGAAAATCCTGGACTTTTATAATGGTATTCCTGTTAAACTTTGATTAATGAAACAAATACTTGAACTGAGGGATAAGAAAATTTATCAGCTTTTTTGGCAATACACCTTGCCTTCCGTAGCCGGAACGCTTGTTTTGGCTATTTATTATATGATAGACAGCGCCTTTATCGGCTATGGCCCCCATTTAGGCGACCATGCGCTTGGCGCGCTCGGCGTGCTTTTGCCCGTTATGAATCTTTTAGGCTCGCTGGGTACGCTGGCGGGAGTTGGAACGTCGAGCCGCATCTCGATATACCTTGGCCTTGGCGATAAGGAAACGGCTATGCAGATCATGGGTACGTCGCTTCTTTTTACGTTTGTCATCTCGATAATTCCCATAAGCCTGATTTACCTGTTTATGGAACCCATCCTTTACTGGATGGGAGCTACAGACGAAACATATCTCTTTGCCAGAGATTTTCTCGGCTATTATTTGCCCGCCAGCCTTTTCCTGAATATGGGTACTACGCTCACCCATATCATGAAAGCCACCGGATATCCTAAAAAGGCGCTGTATATCATGGCGCTCAGCGTGGTATTTAATGTCGTTTTGGCGCCGCTCTTTATTTTTGTTTTTAAGTGGGGGATGAAAGGAGCCGGCGGCGCCACCCTTTTGGCCACCCTCCTTTCCGCATGTATCATAATCCCTCATTTTCAGGGCGAAAAAACGCTGTTCCCTGCCAGGCTGAAACTGCGTTTTAAAATACTGTTTCAGATTCTTAATATAGGATTCGCCCCGTTCCTGATTACGGCTATGACCTCTCTCATCGTCTTTTGTGTAAACAGGCAACTCATCGCTTACAGTAATTCTGTTTCTTTGGAAGGATACCTTATTGCAAGCCGTTTTCATTATGTTTTCATTATGATTTTTGTAGGTATCTCGCAGGGAATACAGCCCATTATCGGATATAATTTTGGGGCGGGAAACTATACGCGGATGTTTCAGGCTCTTCATTATGCATTCAAGGTAGCTTTAGGCGTGGGCTTTGTAGCTTTGTTAGCGGGTATATTTGCCTCCCGGGAGATGGTGCAGATCTTTAATCCAAGTCCGGGATTGATAGAGGAAGCCTCAAAGGCTCTTTTTGTATTAACCGTAACGCTGCCTTTGGCCGGCTGTCAGATGCTGATAGGCGGGTTTTTCCAGCACATAGGAATTGCCGCCAAATCGGCCGCCATAAGCCTGGCCAGGATAGCGTTTCTCATCCCCCTGATCTATTTACTGCCTTTATGCTGGGGGGTAAACGGCGTATGGGCCAGCCTGCCTTTGGCCGAAGTTCTGGTTTGTTTAACAGGGTATATTGTCTTTTATTTCCAGAAGAAACAGATGGCCGGCGGCAAATAGTTAGAACATATCCCTGAACGCAGGCCATTTTTTCAATACATATTTACTGATCAGCCAGGAGAGCAGGCAGGTTGTGCAGACGCCCGAAATCCATTTGATAAAAACAGGAAAATCCCAATCGTTTATCAGGCGCAAATACAAAATCAGCGGCAGTAAATGTATCCAGTAGATACCGTATGAATAGGGAGATAGCTTTGCCAACCAGCCGGCCAGGCGGCTTGTTTGCAGTTTAATGCCTGCCGGTAACGCATACATGAGCGTCGTAAAAGAACATACCGCATCCAAAACAGGTACAAGTTTATCTAATAGCGGAAAATCATACCGGGGAATAACAAGCAGCCTCAGCGTCAGATAGCAGGTAGCCGTGCCTGTGGCCCATAAAAACCATACGCCTGTTCGGGGCGTAAACCCGCCTTTTGTAAACCAGTTTGTTTGCCAGGCGTAAATCCCCAGCATAAATATGCATAGATAGGTAATGATCTTAGCCGGTTTCAGCGTAAATACGGAAGCGATGTACAGCCAGTTGTCGAAAGGAGTAATATAAGTAACCGACAGCCAGGAACAACTGGCGGAAACCGCCATGCACGCAAGCAGCCATAACCTGTTTGTACGGCCGGACGCGGCAGTACGCATACTGCTGGGCGGCGCTAAACGGGCGACAAACGGATAGGCTGCAAGAAAGAGGAAGAGAACGCCCAGATACCACAAATGCCCCTGCGAATGAAACAGATAAAAAGGATTTTCGGTTAGTATTTCCATAAGATCGTTCGGCGATTTCCCCAAAAACAGGGTATATAAAGGAACGATAACCATAATCCCCACAATCCAGGGGAAAAAGATATGCTTGATTTTATTTTTCAGAAATCCCGCCGTTCCCTTTTTTAAATAAGAAGCCGGCGTAAAATAACCGGAAATAAAAAATAGAACAGGCATCATAAACAGGTCTAACACATTCACTATAACCACAAATACCGCGCTTGTTTTATGACTGATAACATACCACCACGAAGGGCTGTCGAGCATATACGTCATACTGGTATGCAATACGATGACAAAGAAAATCATAACCGACCGCAGGAAGTCAAAAACAAGTATCCTGCCTTGTAAACGTACCGGTTTGCGAGTTTGTTTATTCATATAATCTGTATCCTGGATTAGCGCGCGTTCAAAATAAGAAATAACGAATGTTCACTGCCATGCGCTAACGGCGAACGAAGTTATGGAAACATTTTTGTTTAAGCGATAAATTTTCAAAAGAATGTAACATTTTCCCTCTCCAAACATCCGTATATCCCGTATCTTATCCGGCCATCTTTCCGCTTGTTCTCGTACGATCCGGTTACGGACAGTTTCCGGCTGAAAAGCGCCCCGGGCGCTTTCCTCCCGACAACTTCCGGCAAAGAATCGCCCGGGCCGCTTTCCTCCCGACAACTTCCGGCAACCAATCGCCCGGGCTGCTTTCTTCCCCGACAACTTCCGGCAAAGAATCGCCCGGGCCGCTTTCCTCCCGACAACTTCCGGCAACCAATCGCCCGGGCTGCTTTCTTCCCCGACAACTTCCGGCAACGAATCAGCCGGGCTGATTTCTTTCCCGACAACTTCCGGCAACGAATCAGCCGGGCCGATTTCTTCCCTGTAATTTCCATGCAGAGGATGTTCTTCTTTTGGCGCTGCGGTACGGCGGGAATATATGGCGGCGCTCTACGGAGAAATTAGATGCGTTCTCCCTGTCGCACCGGTTTGTATTTCGCAGTACGCGCATCCTGAATTACGCCCTGCCAGTTTAATCCATAGCCAAAGTCGTATAAATGTCCTTCGGCGTCTTTATGGCATTCCATATCATACGAAACATCTTCAAACTGCTTTTCTACGGCAGTCATATTGGCCGGCATTTGGAAAGGCAATAATCCCGATGGTTCATAGTTTCCGGAAACTATATCAAGGATAGCTTGCGTCGTACTTCCAAAATGAACGACAATAGCGCTCATGTCTTTCTCAAATTCATTAAATATCATCGGATTAGATACATCTACAACGGCAATAACCGCTTTATCCCCCATCATCTCCTTTGTTCTTAACAGAACGTCCAGATCGGCAGCATTGGCAGTCCTTGTCGATTTGTTCCTGTAGCTGCGGTCTGTAACGGCCGGGTCTACAACCGGGTCTCCCCACGCTATGCTGTGTTCGCGGGCTTCCGTTGCTACGTAGGGATTATATTGAAGCGAAACAGGCACATATCCGTTTCCCCCTTTCTTTCTGTCTGAAAGAGAATAGCCGCCATGCTCGCTTTGAGGGCTTGATACAAAAACAAGCGCAAAGTCTGCCTGGTTCGGATCAGCCGTTACGTCATAATACCTCTTTACCGTTTCTATATTTACAGGATAATCCAATGCCGATTCCGTCCATATCCCCCACCAGTTCTTGCTTGCCGGTTTGTATATTTTGGGGATGAATACCGTTTTCCTGCCGGATGCAGGCAGCGTTTTTCCTTCATTTTTCAGCAGGACGACAGACTTCAACTGCGCTTCGTACCCGGCTTTCATAAATGCCGGATTCCCCACGATCCGGCTGGTTTCCTGCGGATTGAGATACGGATTTTCAAATAAGCCCAAACGGAAAATATTCGTTAATAACCGCGTGGCCGACTGTTCAAAACGTTTCCGCATATACGTTTTACCATGCTCCTTCACCCCCATCTGATACGCTTCAATCACCGGGCCTTTATCGTTATTACCGCCAAACTGGTCTACGCCGGCCTCTATCACCTTGTAATGTCTTTCTGCAACAGATAATTTTTCCACCCCCCAGGGCTTTCCTGCAAATACGTCGGGAGTAGCCCCTTCATCCCAGGTTATCCCCCAGTCGGTACACACCACGCCGTCGTAATTATATTGTTTTCTCAATAAATCGGTTATGATATAGCTGCTGAATCCGTTGCCATAATTGCTCCCGTCCGCCGCCTGGTTATAAGAAACCGTATAATAAGGCATCACGGCCGAAGCCTCTTTTGTTTGGCCATGCAGTTTAAAAGCGCCCTCGGTAAAGGGCCTCAAGTGTTCGTTCAGGTTAGCGCCGGGATAAACGGCAAACTTCCCAAACGCCCAGTGTCCGTCCCGTCCGCCTTCTTCCGGCCCGCCGCCCGGCCAATGCTTAACCATCGCGTTTACGCTGTGAAATCCCCAACCGTCTTTAATCTCCCGCGCGCCTTCCGAAGTCTGAAAACCGTCTACATAAGCGCGCGCTATGTCGGTCAGTAATTGAGAACCTTCGCCAAAAGTCATGGAAATACGATACCATCGCGGCTCGCTTCCCAAATCAATCTGGGGAGAAAGCGCCGTCGTAATTCCCAAAGCGCGATATTCAGTAGAAGCAATAGCGCCAAACGTTTTAACTAATTCGGGGTCAAAAGAAGCGGCCAACCCTAATTCGCGCGGCCATAAAGAGATAGCGCCTCCCGCTCCGGCATTAAATTCGGCGTTGCTGTTAGCCGAATGTCTCGGATCAGAACTGGTATTACCCGGTATTCCCAAGCCCAAACCTTCTACATAAGCCTGCATGGCATTATTCCATTTGGCCGCTGTTTCCGGCGTTTGAACAGTGGTTATTAACACATGGCGCAGATGGTCGTCTTTAAGAAACTTTTTTTGATCGTCGGTTAAATCCCACGCCCTGGCGCCGCTTTCCTGCAGCGGTTTTCCATTGTAAGTTCCGCCGCCAAATCCCGCCGCCATGGCCGGTATAGCCTGATGAGCGCTGTAAAGCATTAAGCCGGCAATCTGCTCTGCGCTCATTCGTTTAGCCAAATCCGCAGCGCGCGTTTTTACCGGCAAGCGCCAATCTTCGTAAGGATCCAGTTTCCCGTTTCTGTTTAAATCTTTAAACGTAAGATTATCTTTTGTAATCACTTTTATTCCCGACGCCGGAGAATACCCCAGTGTAGCGCCGCCCGGATTTTCAACAATAACAAAAGACGCAGGCTCTTGTCCCGATAATATAAAATTAGAAAGTAAAACGATAGCAAAAATCAAATAATTTTTTTTCATATTCTGCAATTATAAAGTTAGCAAACAAGCTTAAATAGCAAATTGATGTGTCGATACGACGCAAATATACTATTGTTTTGTTTAACTTTGTGAAGTATAGAATACCTGTAATCGTTAAAATATATCAAACACGCATGCAGAAGCTTGATAAAAACCTCGTTTTAGCCCAGGCAAACGATTATTGTCCCGGCATATCGCTGGATTGCGTCATACTGGGCTTTCATGAAGGAAAACTGAAAGTATTATTGAATAAGTTTTCAACATATACCAAATGGATGTTGCCCGGCGGGTTTATCTACAAAGACGAACACGTAGACGCAGCCGCCACGCGAACGCTTGCAAGCCGTACAGGCTTGTCGAACGTATACTTGCGACAGTTTTATTTCTTTGGCGACGTCAGCCGAACCAATCTGGACGAAAACAAAGACATGCTGGCAAGGCAAGGATTCGCTAAAGACGATAAAGAAGTAAGCAAATGGTTTTTACAGCGTTTTTTCAGTATAGGATACTACGCCTTTGTAGAATATGGAAAAGTAAAAGTACATTCAAACATGGACGAAGACGTAGCCTGGTTCAACCTCAGCGATATACCCTCTCTCTATACCGATCATAACATTATAATAGATAAGGCCATAACCACCATACGCAGCCAGTTGAACAGTATCCCCGTAGGATATGAATTATTACCCGAAAAATTTACGCTTACCCAGTTGCGAACAATCTACGAAACCATACTCGACGCCAAATTAGACCGGCGAAACTTTCAGCGGAAGATACTGTCTGCCGGATTAGTCTGTAAATTAAGCGAAGTCTATAAAAAATGGGGACAAAAATCATCCATCTTATACTCCTTTGATAAAAACAAATACCACGCCGCCATAAAGAACGGTATCCCCGTCTTTTAATCCCCCCATATACGCAGGAGGAGGATATTAATACGTAAGGAGGCGTATGGCAGAAATTAACATTTGCCGATGTTAGTTTACTAATAATTCTGAGATTATCATTACCTTTGCAACCTCTCGATACAAAGGTAAATTAAAAGGTGAATGATTGATTTTGAAAAAATACCGTCGCCATGTTATGTGATGGAAGAAGAACGGTTACGGAAGAATCTCTCTCTTATAAAATATGTAAAAGAGCAGGCCGGCGTTAATATAATCTTAGCGCTCAAAGCGTTTGCCATGTGGAAATCGTTCCCGATTATCCGCGAATACATCTCTTCCTCCACGGCAAGCTCCATATACGAGGCTCGATTGGCTTTCGAGGAAATGGGCAGTCTGGCTCATACCTGTTCGCCCGCTTACACCGAAAAAGACTTTCCGCTGATATTGAAATACAGTAGCCACATAACATTTAATTCCCTTTCACAGTTTGAACGCTTCTATCCCATGGTGCAGGCCTACGGCAATAAAGCGTCTTGCGGAATACGCGTCAACCCCGAATATTCGGTAGTAGAAACAGATTTATACAACCCCGTAGCCCTCGGTTCGCGAATGGGAGTTACAAGCCTGCGCCTGGGCGATACCCTCTGCAAAGGAATAGAAGGCCTTCATTTTCATGCCTTATGCGAATCGTCTTCCTACGATTTGGAAAAGGTATTAAGAGAAGTCGAAACGCGCTTCGGACGTTTTCTTCCCTCTATCAAATGGCTGAACATGGGCGGAGGACACCTGATGACCCGTAAAGATTATAACATAGAACATCTTATTTCAATACTGCAAACATTTAAATCCAACTATCCCAACCTGGAAATAATCATGGAGCCGGGAAGCGCCTTTGCCTGGCAAACGGGATTTTTACTCACAACCGTAGTCGATATTGTAGAAAACCAACATATTAAAACCGCTATTATCGACGCGTCTTTTACCTGCCACATGCCCGATTGCCTCGAAATGCCTTATAAACCGGCTATCCGGAATGCCACAGACGCAGTAAAAGGAAAACCAACCTACCGTATTGGCGGCAACAGTTGCCTGAGCGGAGACTTTATGGGAGACTGGTCGTTTGAACAGCCGTTGAAAATAGGAGACAGGATCATCTTTGAGGATATGATACACTATACAATTGTAAAAACAAACATGTTCAACGGTATTCCGCATCCCGCCCTTGCATTATGGAATAAAAATGACGAACTGCTTATCTACAAAACATTCACATACGAAGACTACAAACAAAGGAACGGTTAACAAATAAGATGGAAAACGTCGTAAAATTCGTAACTGTCAACAAAATAAACTATTTTAGCAGTTCAAAATAAAGCAAAACAAAAGATGAGTATTTTCAATTTCTTTAACAAAGAGAAAAAAGAGACATTAGACAAAGGGTTATCCAAAACAAAAGAAAGCGTCTTTGCAAAGCTAACGCGCGCCATCACCGGGAAAAATAAAGTAGACGACGATGTGTTAGACAAGTTGGAAGAAGTACTGATAACCTCGGATGTAGGAGTAGAAACAACGCTCAAGATTATCTCGCGGATAGAAAAACGGGTTGCCAAAGATAAATATGTAAATACCCGGGAGCTTACCGCCATTTTACGTGATGAAATAGCCGGCTTGCTTACAGAAAACAACGCCGACGACCCGGAAGGATCTGTTTTGCCCGATAATGCCAAACCCTATGTAATTATGGTAGTAGGAGTAAACGGAGCAGGCAAAACAACCACCATTGGCAAATTAGCCTGGCAGTTTAAGAAAGCCGGTAAAAACGTTTACTTGGGAGCAGCCGATACATTCCGCGCAGCAGCCGTAGAACAATTGGTAATCTGGGGCGAAAGGGTAGGAGCGCCCGTTATAAAGCAAAAGATGGGATCCGATCCGGCTTCTGTCGCTTTCGATGCATTAAGTTCTGCCAAAGCCAATGCCGCCGACGCGGTTATCATCGATACCGCCGGCCGCTTACACAACAAGGTAAACCTGATGAATGAGCTTACCAAGATAAAGAACGTAATGAAAAAGGTTGTGCCCGGCGCTCCGCACGAAGTACTCTTGATTTTGGACGGTTCTACCGGACAAAACGCCTTTGAGCAGGCCAAGCAATTTACCGCAGCTACCGAAGTAAATGCATTAGCTATCACAAAACTCGACGGCACAGCCAAAGGAGGAGTAGTCATCGGCATATCAGACCACTTCCATATCCCGGTTAAATACATCGGCCTGGGAGAAGGAATAGAAGACCTCCAACTCTTTAACAAAAAGGAATTTGTAAATTCATTATT
>JAIRYL010000228.1 GCA_031267775.1 Tannerellaceae bacterium | reverse complement strand
GTAAAGGGATCAGTTTCTGTTCGTAGAGCCGAAACTTTGCCTCCCACTTCCTTCGGATTCCACCTCGCGATGGACGTCCTTGCTTTCGGCTAACGATTCCCACTATCCGGGCTCGTTCGGGACTTCCACCCAAGAGCTGTCGCCCCTGCCGGGCAAAATAAAAACCGTCCTGTTCTCACGAACAAGACGGACAACCTAATCTAACTTAATTCTAATACCATGAAAAACATTCTATCATAATAACAGTATTAATTAAAAAAGGTTCAACTTATTTGTTACTAATTTCTTTTTTTGCTGATTTTTTTTTCAATTTCTGTATTTCCTTTTCTAATACTTCAATCTTTTCATTTTGATTATTGATCGTTGTAAGCAACGAATTCAATTCTTCGTCTTCAATTGACGTAGGATATTCTGCTTCTACACGGAAAATAAAATCAGATAAAACATTCATGTAATTATTGAATGCTTCGTATGGGTTGTCATACGGGCTGAATCCTTTCTCGCCCGGATGTTTCGTATTCATATAATAAAAATGGTCGCTACTCTGCAAGTAGAGCCAGTCTTGCTGGATACGTCCGTCTTGTATCAAATGTACGCGATTACTGATTTCATTTATCTTTTCAAAAGCTTCCTGCTGTAATATATTACCTAACCAGGAACTGCAATCCTTCTCTTCGTCTACCCATGACATAGGGAAAGGGACGGAAATAGCGTCCGACGGCTTGAGCTTTTTAAACGCATCCGACGGTAAAGAAAAGCCTATCCCCTGTTCTGCTGCAAACCGGGGAAGCGCTCTGAAGAAATCAAAAATTCCAGATTCGGCAGGGTGGAAAGACCCTAACACATCATAGTTCATAAAAAGGTTTATCACCTGTTCTTCTTCCGGAGTAGAAGCAATCCACGACATATACTTATCCGCAGTCAGCGGATATTCGCTCCAGCTATAATTATTAAACCGCATGGACAAATCTTCGCTGAAACGGTCATTCTTTAACAGAAGCTTTAGTCCGGGCCTGCTGGCCGACGCATACAGATAGTTCGGGCTTTTCCAGCCTAAAATATGTTTAGCCCCTTCTGTCAGCATTCCGTGATACCCTAAATCATACACGATATCCGATATTTCGTCGGAATAAATCAATTCCGTATTACGGAAAACCCTCGGTTTTACGCCAAACAAAGCGTATACTTTTTCTTTATGCAATTGCACCTGTTTTTTAAATTCGTCTTCATTTCCCAACGAGGCAAGCGAATGTGCATACGTTTCAGATAAAAATTCAATATTTCCCGTTTTAACAAGCTCCCTGATACCGTCCAGTACTTCGGGCGTGTAAACCTCCATTTGTTCAAGAGCCGTTCCGGATATGGAAAGAGCCGCTTTAAACTTTCCTCCGCTTTCTTTTATCATTTCAAGGAAAAGCCTGTTGGCCGGTATATAACAACGTTCGGCTATCCGGCGGATAATTTCTTCATTCTGGAAATCATCATAATAATAATGATCATTCCCAATATCAAAGAAACGGTATCTTTTCAGACGGAACGGCTGATGTATTTGAAAATAGAAACATATCGTTTTCATTATATTTTAATTTTTGTTATTTCTATCGGTTAATTAGCTGATCGTAAATGCGGCGCACTTTTTGTCCGGCATACTCCCATTTGATATTATCTACTTCTTTCTTTCCTTCTTCCTTCAGGAATTTATGCATGGCCGGATATGTAATAATGGAATACATAGCGTCAGCCATAGCTTCAATGTCCCAATAATCTACTTTAACTGCATAATCCAGTATTTCGGCGCATCCCGATTGTTTGGATATAATACTCGGCACGCCACATTGCATGGCTTCCAGCGGCGAAATACCAAACGGTTCGGATACCGACGGCATTACGTAAACGTCGCTTGCCTTAAACACTTCGTATACCTGTTTTCCTTTCATGAAACCGGTAAAATGAAATTTGTCGGATATATTACGCGAAGCGGCTAACCGAATCATGTCATTCATCTTATCGCCGCTTCCGGCCATAACAAAACGTGCATGGGGGGCTTTTGATAATACTTTGGCGGCAGCTTCTACAAAATATTCCGGGCCTTTCTGCATGGTTATGCGTCCGAGAAACGTTATTATTTTGTCTTTGACGCCTTTTTTATCAGATATAGCCAATATATCCGGACTCAACGGCTCTACGGCATTATGAACGGTTGTTACTTTAAAAGGATTTTGGTGATATTTCTCAATAACAGTCTGCCTGGTAAGATGGCTTACGGTTATAATATGGTCGGCATTATCCATTCCGTTCTTTTCTATGCCATAAACATCCGGATTTACTTTACCCCGACTTCGGTCGTAATCCGTAGCGTGCACGTGAATAACCAATGGTTTTCCGCTTATTTTTTTAGAATGGATACCCGCCGGATAAGTCAACCAATCATGCGCATGAATGATATCAAAATGTGCGGATCTGGCAATGACGCCGGCAACGATAGAATAATTATTAATTTCTTCCAGCAGGTTATCCGGATAACGTCCCGAAAACTCTAAACATCCCAGATCGTTCACATGCTGGTAACTGAAATCGGCATAAATATGATTGCGATAATCATAATATTTTTGCGGATCCATATAGCGCCCGACACGACTTTTAACGTAATCCCAATGCACGTCGCGCCAAACAGTCGGAACATTACATGCTCCTACAATCTTTAGAAAACTCTGGTCTTCATCACCCCAGGGTTTGGGTATAACAAACGTTATATCCATATCCGGCTGTAAGGCCATTCCACGCGTTAACCCAAAACTGGCTGTACCTAATCCCCCCAATATATGTGGAGGAAATTCCCATCCATACATTAATGCTTTCATACGGAACGATGTTTTTAATTAATCGTCAAATTTTTCCAACATTTTTGATATCCTAAGTATGCTTGCCACATTCATAGCAAAAGAAATGGCTCCACGGCCTGTAAACGGAGGATTTCCGTCAAACAGTTCGGGGATTGTTCCAATGCAATGCAGTTTTGCTTCTTCTTCCATACTTATGAGCATTCTTCTCACAAAGGAGACGCCGCTTTTCCCGAATATCCGGAGATATGATTCCAGATAAGCGCCTAACAGCCATGGCCATGCCGTTCCCTGATGATAAGACAAATCCCGCTCTGTCTGCGAGCCTATATAATTTGGACGATATCCTTCGCTTTTAGGGCTTAACGAACGTATTCCTTTAGGGGTACGTAATTCTTTTGTTACCATATCCAGTATAGGCCGCTGTTCTAACTTTTCCAGAGGCGAATAAGGCAGCGCTATGGCAAATATCATATTAGGCCGTACGCTCCAGTCTACTTTCGACCCGGCTACCGAATCGAACAAGTATTTATAACCATTTACAAATACTTCGGAAAACGACGTCTTAATCTTATCGATCAGCTCTTTTATTTTATCCAGAGGCGTATCCTGATTCAAATCGTTTTTATAGAAACAGAGCGCATTATACCATAAAGCGTTAAACTCGACTATATATCCGGAACGGGGCACAACAGGCTTACCGTTTACCGTAGAATTCATCCAGGTAATAGCTTTTTCTTTTCCTTCGGCATAAACCAGGCCATTGTTCATCACCTTCATATCAGGATGTTTCTGAGCAAGGATATATTCTATTATTACAGCTACAAAATCGCCGTATAATTCTTTACAACGATCCATTCCCCTATCTATTCCGTAAAGCTGAATTGCATTTATACACCATAAGAGAACATCCGGCTGGTCTATTTCTTTGATCACCGCATCGTGGAGGCCGTCTTTCATGAAGTTCCTCAAAGCCGGCATGGCTGTCGCCAGAATTTTTTCAAAACGAACCGGATCATCAATCGAGAGCGTACATCCCGGAACGGATATAAACAAATCTCTTGCCCTTACTTTAAACCAGGGGTATCCGGCCAACAGATAAGCGTCATTCTCTGTAGGGCGATAGTAAAACTGCTGGGCGGAGTTCTTTAAACAATTGATAAAGCTATTTCTTGGTATACGTTTATCTATCTCTTCTTCATAGTCTTTAGACAAATCGGCCGTCAATACTTGCGTATCTCCCGCATTAAAAATAATGACCTCGTTTTTTTCAATGGATAATTCAAAGTAACCGGGAACAAATAAATCTTCCTGGTATGGGAGGCCTCTCTCGTGTTCTTTCGGGTATTCCAGCCCTTTATACCAATAAGGTTCAAAAACAAATTTAACTTCTTTGCTAAATTGCATGAACAGTTCGGGATAACCCTGGTAAAGACACATCTTTACGCCATTTGGAACTTCGGTATACGAGCGGTTGATTACGCCGTTTTCATAGGTTAATTCTATTACGCTTCTAAAAGCCAGGAAAGGGCGAAAACGAAGCGTGGTTTGCGAATGGGCGTCTTCTAATTTGTACTTTATCATAATACGGTTATGAAACTGCGAGAAAACCATTTCTTTAGAGAAAATAACCCCGCCTACCCTGTAAAGGGTTCTCGGTACCGTATCGCATGTATATTCGCGGATATATTTATGACCTTTAGGACTGTAATTATCATCGCTGTACTTATGTAATCCTAAATTAAATTCAGCTCCATGCTGAATAACAGTTTCATCAAAAGAAGATAAAAGTACATGATTTTCATCGTCAAGCCCGGGAACCGGCGTTACAAGCAGTCCGTGATACTTTCGCGTATTACAGTCGACAACGGTAGTACAGTGATAAGCTCCTTTTCTGTTTGTACGGAGGACTTCACGGCTTAACGACTCCTGCAAATTTATCATTATTGTTTTATCAAATTCAAGATAACTCATATATGCATCAGTGTTTAGGTTACAAATGGATTCATTCTCGATAGTTCTTTCATGATATCGAGTACCAAATATATCAATTTTATGATTGATAAAACAAATCGCCTGTGATTTTTTTTAAATAATCCGATATTTATATAAAAAGAAACGGGATGGAGACAGTTGAAAATTGAAAGTTGAAAGTTGGCGGATTTTCTTTTGGCGCTTCCCTGCGCTTCCGCCGGCGTTACGGACGTTTTTCTCCCGGCGCCTGCGGCATCCCGGCGGCCTTCGTTACGCCGCCCCCAAAAAACAGGCGTCAGCCGGGAGCAAAAACAGTTTTTTATCACAATCCAATTAAAAAAGTCTCATGAATACAAGAGTTTCAGTTCCGCCATCCCGGATTTTTTTCTTCTCCGAAATTGTCGGCGATCCAGCGTTACGGCGAATTTCTTCTCCGAAACTGTCGGCAATCCAGCGTTACGGCAAATTTCTTCTCCGAAATTGTCGGCAATCCAGCGTTACGGCGAATTTCTTCTCCGAAACTGTCGGCGATCGATCCGCCAACCCAAGGTTTGGCTCGTCGACAAAATCCTGCGGGTGAGAGAGAGGCGTATCCTGCGGTATGTAAGGGGAATGCGGCGTTTGGCCGGCGATCCGGTTAATCGCCATGCGCGCGCACAAAAAAAGAGGCCGCCCTTTTGAGGCCGCCTCTTTCCTTTTTGCGTAAAAGGATTATTATTCAAACTTCTTATTAAGAAAAATATGCCCCAGATAACCGGCTATTATCACTGCTAATCCTACAAGAAGGGTTGCGTTATTCAAGTTGCCTGTGACAGTTGGTATGGCAAGTATGGCTACACCTATAAGAAGTACGATAACTCCCAAATATTTTAACAACGTATTCATGGTTATAGATATTTATAATTATTTCCTTTTTCTATGCGCAAATAAAGTAATAATAACCCGATTGTAAAAATATTTTAGAATAAAAATAATGAATCGATTGATTTTAGCTTTTATTTTTGTAGAAACAATCGGAATTTGGAATGACACGAACATTATATACCATTTATACCTGGTTAATCTTTGTCCCCATCTTTGTAGTTTTAACTATTCTCACAGCGCTTATCACCTTCGCCGGCTGTTTATTGGGAGGAGAAAGGATTTTTGCTTATTATCCGGGAATGATATGGTCGCGATTAACTTGTTATCTGGCGCTTTGCCTTGTAAAAGTACGCCGGCGAGAATACATTAACCGCAAACAATCGTACGTATTCGCCGCCAATCATCAGGGAGCGTTTGATATATTCCTTATTTATGGCTTCTTAGGCGTTCCTATTAAATGGGTTATGAAAGCCAGTTTGGGCAAAATACCTTTTGTTGGAGCCGCTTGCAGAGCCGCCGGTTTTATCTTTGTTGATAATTCCACCCGGAAGGCTGCCGCCAAAAGCGTAATTGAAGCTGAAAAAGCTTTAAAGAATGGAGCTTCTATCGCCATTTTCCCGGAAGGTTCGAGAACGCATGACGGAAAAATGGCTAAATTCAAGAAAGGAGCTTTTCAAATGGCTTTCGACCAGCATTTACCCATTATTCCTATTACTTTAAATGGCCCTTTCCATGTCTTACCTGTTCATTCGCTAAACCTCAAACATCATAAAATGGAGATGATTATCCACCCGCCTGTCTCAACAGAAGGAATGGATATAGCTCATAACAGTTTAAAGGCGTTAACCGAGCAGACGCACAAAATTGTGTACTCGGCGCTGTGGGAAGAGTATAAATAATTCTTTTAGAATGAAAATAGTCCACTCTTGGAAACAGATAAACCAAAGCCAATACTTTTTGTGTAAACAGCGCCTCTGTCGGCAGCTAATGAACCGGTAAATAACCAGCCGGCCAGTTCCGGACGCCGGTATGATATTTCCAATAATCCAGAAGTACTGTTTTTCATTTCCAGGAAAGGACGATTATGCATTCCCCAACTTCTCACGCCCGACAGTAATATCCGGTAATCAATATGAGAAGTTATTAAACCTTCTAATCCTATATGCCAGCCGCTTACACGATTATTTTTGAAGCCCGGCGAACCGTCGGTATTATATTCCGGCGAAGGTACTAAAGGCGACCCTAATCCCCGGTTAAAATAAGATACGCCGGTAGTATACTCGCCATTATTATAGTAATTGTCAGCTCCCCCTCCCCTGCCCGGATGCAAGTCATGGTCGAACAGGATAAAGTGGAAAGGCCCGGTTTGATTACGTGTTTCCAAACATTCAACAACTACTTTTCGTATCCATGCGAATGCTTTCAAATCCACTTGCAATCCCCACAAACCATCCTTGCCATTATGAAATTCCATCCCTGATTTATCCTCAAAGTAATGCTGGTGGTAGGCATGTGCAGCCCAATCTGCCCGCGTAAAACTTACTTTAAAATCGTATGAACCGTAATGATTACCCAAAACATTTATCTGGTCTGACATTGTTGAACCTTTACCTCCTTCTTTTCCAATAATAATGCGAACAAAATCTTTCAAAGACTGCGGCTGCTTACCTATGGAATTATTGGTAGATACTCCCCCCCATTGCGCCCAATGCTGCACTCCCAATGAAAGAGAAAGAGGAAAATCGTTTTCCGTACTTTTTATCCGGAAATACGCCGATTTATGATGCCAAAGCGTTTCTTTATTATAGTTTTGCTTTTCATTCACAAAATGCTCCAAATAAGAAGTATCAAAAGAACGGCCAACTGCAAAATCTCCTTTTACCTGAAGCCAGCCTTTTGTGTAAGGAACAACTGTAAACTCGGGAAAACTCAGGTTTATTTCAGGAATCGGACGCGCATTAGGCGATAATACCATATCGCCCGAACTTAAACGTTTATCCCATAATGATGTGTATCTTTCTTTGCTTCCTATACTTACTAATAACGCCTGAAAACCGATTTCTGCATATAATTGCTGAATATATACATTCCGGTAACGGGGAACGGCTGCCACCATATCTAAACCGGCGCCCCAATAAAAGTCTTTCGCGAAAGCGCCATTATGAAAAGCGCCTGCTTTTAAATAGCCATTGCCTGCATCCAAAGGCACAACTCCGTAGCGGTTACTTACCAACCCAAACGGGGTATTGTCGCCGGACGCCGCCGATCCAAAAGCCTCCACTCTATAAGTTAATGCATTAGATGCATGATCTGACTGAGCAAAAATCTGTGTAACAATAAATAATGATACCAGGCATGTAAGAAGCATTCGCATTGTTTTCATCACAAATCTCATTAGTTTTAAGGCAAACTTAGATAAAAATCCGCGATTTATAAGCGAGTTGAATAAAAAAAACAGTTTTTTATTTCTCAAACAAGAACCGCCATACGCCCCTAAAGAGACGATGCAAAGCTCGCGCCTTAGGAGGCGTCTCGCCGGCGGTTAATTAACCTGCTTCGTTTCCTGTGGGATATGTTTCTTCAAGGATAACCGAAGCGCTATGGATATCGCCGCCTAACGGGGGATTTAATTTAGATACGGATAATTTAATCTCAGTCAGTTGGGGAAAATGATGTTTGAGGGAATGGAGTATTCTTCCGGCAACATGTTCCAGCAGTTTGGAAGGAATCGTCATCTCCTGTTTTATTATATTATATACGGCGGCATAGTTGATTGTATCGTCTAAGTTATCGCTTAACATCGCTTTAGCCAAAGAAACCGTAATGGTAACATTTATTATATAATTATTACCAACAAGCGTTTCCTGAGGTAAAACGCCATGATACGCATAGAATTTCAATTCCTTAAGTTCTATCTTATTATTCATATTTAGGATAATTAAGAGGTAAAAGTAAGCAAAGAGCCTTATAGTACAAAAATATAATTTTATATTTGCAAATTATCGTAAACATATACACAATTATATTTATATGAAAATTAAATTTAAAGAAGACGTTCCTTCTATTGAATTACATAACATATTAGGCGTTGGTACAACTGTAAAAGGTGATATTATTACTGATGGTGATTTCCGCTTAAACGGTAGAGTAGAGGGTAATATAAACTGTGCCGCCAAGATAGTAATAGGTCCCAAGGGTCATATAGATGGGGATATTGTGTCTGTAAATGCTGAAATTTTAGGAACGGTTGTAGGTAGTATTCGTACCAGCGGAGCATTGGTATTAAAAGCTTCTTCTATCGTAACCGGCGATATCTACGCACAAACACTGGAAATTGAACCGAATGCAAAATTCAGCGGGGTATGCAATATGTTGCCGGCAGAAAATAGAAATGACTAATGCCCCTATTCTTTTAAGGGAAAAAATGTTAGATCGGATCGTTATTATTTTCGTCCGCTATTTACTATCATGGAAACGACCCTTTCATTTAGACTGTTGGCTTTCATCAAATCTTCTATTGTGATATGCATACGGTAACGCCAGTAATGGGTCGAGTTTGCTGGTATATTAATCCGCTCCGATTCATAATCTTTCTGTTTGATGGAATCATTCGTCGCAAACCAATCCTGTATAGGGAAAACAGCAAGCATGGAAGGACTGTTGAGGTGGCTTTCTATAATGCGTTGCGCTATATCCGCCGTACATTCTTCCGGCGCATTACCCGATTGATGTAATACATCATTATAATATCGTTGTATTTTCCCTTTATCTTCTTTCCACCAACTCCTCAATGGAGACATATCATGTGTTGACGTAGTACAGACCGAAAAATAAGGCAAATGGGGTAAATCGGCGAATTCACGATTCGAGACTTTAGGCATTCGCTCTATTTCCAGGCTAAGTATCTGTAATTTATTCATTACTTCCGGTACCGATTCCGGAATCATACCCAAGTCTTCGCCACAAACCAGCATTTGTGTCGAGTTTATTAATGGGGTAAGTCGTTTAAATGCCTGCATCTTCCAAAAATCGTTATGCCTGTGGTAGAAAAAATCCCAATACAAATGGTCGAAAGCATACTGGTCGGAATTACTCAATTCGCGATATATATACGACTGATTGGCTGATATTCTCGGATGAAACCGATCTTTATTATATGGATCTCGCAGAAATAGCGCCTCATTCGTTATTGACAACAAACCGTTTCTGACGCGAAGCATACTTCCGTCTATTTTACCGCCGAATAATTCTTCAATTTTCTTTTGCGTATTACAAAAAGACTTTAACGCAAAATGACTGGAGGAAGATTGTATGAGATAGGAATTCTCTACTTCATCAGCTATATCGCCAAATAATTCGGAAAGATATTGTTTATTGATATAAGCCGTCGTAAAACGCGCTTCATCAAACAGCATACCATACTGTTCTATTTCTTCTTTTGAAAAGGGTAATGCCGGACTGAAATGTCCGCACAATCCTTGTGTGAAATCTGCAGGGATTTCCCAAATACGAAAAAAACCTAAAATATGGTCGATCCGGAAACAATCAAAATAATCGCTTAGTTTTGCAAAACGCTTTTTCCACCAATTAAAACCGTCTTTTTCTATTGTATCCCAATTATAGGTAGGAAACATCCAGTTTTGCCCAATCATCGAAAAATCATCAGGCGGAGCGCCGGCTTGTTCGTTCATATTGAAATATTGCGGTTCAGTCCACACTTCTACGCTGTTCCTGTTTACTCCAACAGGTAAATCCCCTTTCAGAACGATACCATTTTTCCTTGCATAATCGGAAACGGTTTTAAATTGCATGCGTAAAACAAATTGCATGAAAAAGGTAAACGACAGTTCAGGCCAGGCCTTATTTTTTTCGTCGCACAATTTATTGACCCGGCGTTTATTATATATGCTATTACCTTCCCATTTTGAAAAATCCGCCGTATTATATGTATCCCTGAAGTACGAATAGGCGGCATAAGGTATCAACCAATGGGAATTTTCAGCAAAAAACTGTTTGTATTCAGACGTATCAAGTAATTGTTTGCCCGCTTGTTCAAAAAATATCCGGCAATAAGCTATTTTATACTTGATAACATTTTCATAATCGACAAATTTCTTACTATTCAGTTCCTGTTGTTTTTCTCTAAAGAAAGAAGCCTTTTCCGAATCAGCCAGATTTCCCATCCATGATAAACTCACATACATGGGATGCAAGGCATATACGGAAATGGCGCTGTAAGGATAAGAATCCATCCAGGTATGAGTAGAAGTAGTATCATTTACCGGCAATACCTGTATAATACGCTGATTGGTTTGTTTCATCCAATCTACAAAGAGATGTAAATCTCTTAAATCGCCAACGCCAAAACTGTTTTCAGAACGTAAAGAGAAGACGGGTATTACAGTACCCGCAGTTCTCCATAATGGTACGTCGTCGCGAAAGTATAAATCGGAAACACACATGATTTCTCTTTCTTTCGGAGGTGTTGTAATATTTAACGCATGGTTATCTCCCGACTCCCAATATGCAAGGGTATGCGTGTTTGTATCAATTTCCAAAAACTTATATTCCAATGGATAATGAATATCATCGATATTCAGGTTGATATGCCATTCAGGAAAGGCGTCGCAACTTAATATCAATGCTTTCTCAGGATTCCAGT
>JAIRYL010000225.1 GCA_031267775.1 Tannerellaceae bacterium | reverse complement strand
GATTACGACAATGGTGAAGGAGGGCTTGACTGAATTTGGACTCGACAATAAGGCGGCGGTTCGTTGTAAAAATATGTTTGCTTTGGGTTTGGTGTGCTGGTTGTTCAACCGACCCTTAGACGAGGCTGAACGTATGTTGCAAAATAAATTCTCAAAGAAACCCACAATAGCCAAAGCCAATATCAAAGCGCTGGCCGACGGATATAATTATGGAAGCAATATCCACGCCTCGGTTTCTACCTATCGCATAGAAAGTAAAAAAGCCGCGCCTGGTCTTTATATGGATATTAATGGCAATAAGGCCACTTCTTACGGCTTGATGGCGGCGGCCGAAAAAGCCGGGCTGAAGCTCTTTCTTGGCAGCTATCCCATTACCCCGGCTACCGATATTCTGCAAGAACTTGCCGCCCGTAAAGAGTTAGGCGTAAAGGCGCTTCAGTTTGAAGATGAGATTGCCGGCGTCTGTACGGCTATTGGAGCCGCTTTTGCAGGTTCGCTGGCTGTTACGTCTACGTCTGGCCCAGGTTTGGCCCTAAAGAGCGAGGCCATTGGACTGGCTATGATTGCCGAGTTGCCTTTGGTGATTGTAGACGTGCAGCGGGGCGGCCCCTCTACGGGTTTGCCTACCAAGAGCGAACAGACCGATTTGCTTCAGGCGCTTTACGGGCGCAATGGCGAAAGCCCTGTTGTGGTGATGGCTGCCTCTACGCCTGCGGATTGTTTCGACGCCGCTTTTTGGGCGGGGAAACTGGCTGTCGAACACATGACGCCCGTTATTTTGCTAACGGATTCGTTCCTGGCGAACGGTTCTACAGCCTGGAGGATTCCCAATCTGGATACCTATCCTGATATTAAACCTAACTACCCGGCAGATTATAAGAGGGAAGAGGCCTGGAAACCTTATCGCCGCCACCCGGATACGCTTGTCCGGTACTGGGCTGTCCCAGGCATGGAGGGCTTTACTCACCGCATTGGGGGGTTGGAAAAAGACTATGATACCAGCGCCATCTCTACCGAGCCGGCCAATCATCAGAAAATGATACGGACACGTCAGGCCAAGATAGATAAAATAGCCGCTTATATACCTGCATTGGAAGTTATAGGCGATGAAGGAGCCGACGCCGACTTGCTGATTGTAGGTTGGGGAGGTACTTTCGGACATTTATGCGAAGCGATGGAGGCCATGCGCGAGAGGGGTATGAAAGTGGCTTTGGCGCACGTTAAGTTTATCAGTCCGTTACCCGAAAATACGGCCGGCGTGCTTACTAAATACAAAAAAGTAGTAGTGGCCGAGCAAAACAACGGACAGTTTGCCAATTATTTACAGAGTAAAATACCTGGCTTTACGCCCTGCAAATTTAATCGGATAAAGGGCCAACCGTTCATTGTAGCCAGATTAGTGGAAGAATTTACTAAATTAGTGGAGGCATAAATCATGGATCAATCAATAACATATCAACCAAAAGATTATAAAAGCGACCAGTATGTACGCTGGTGCCCGGGTTGTGGAGACCATGCCGTATTGAACTGCGTCTATAAGGCGCTGGCCGATCAGGGCGTGGCGCCTGAAGACATTGCCGTTATCTCCGGCATCGGATGTTCTTCCCGTTTACCCTATTATATGAATTCGTATGGGTTTCATACCATTCACGGGCGGGGAGCGGCCATTGCTACGGGCGTTAAAACGGCCAATCCGGCATTAAACGTATGGCTGGCTACCGGCGACGGCGATTGCCTGGCCATTGGCGGCAACCACTTTATCCACGCTGTGCGGCGGAATGTAGATATAAATATCGTTCTGTTTAATAATAAGATTTATGGATTGACAAAGGGGCAATATTCTCCCACCACCGACAGGGGATCCATAACGAAAAGCTCTCCCTACGGAACGGTGGAAGATCCCTTTATTCCCGCCGAACTAACCTTTGGCGCAAGGGGTAATTTCTTTGCCCGGGCTATAGACGTAGACCTGAAGAATACGACAGACGTTTTAACGGCCTGTTCCAGGCATAAGGGCGCTTCGGTTGTGGAAGTCCTGGTAAACTGCGTTATCTTTAACGACGGCGTCCACAGGCAAATATCTACCAAAGAGGCGCGGGCGGAACGGACGGTATTTCTTCGTCATGGCGAGAAAATAACGTTTGGCCTCGACAATGAAAAAGGGATCGTACTGGATGGCCTGAAACTGAAAGCCGTCGCAATAGGCCAAAACGGATATACGCTTGACCACGTATTGGTGCACGACGCGCATACAAAAGACAGAACCCTCCATACCATGCTGGCCATGATGAGAGGAGATATGCCCGTAGCGCTGGGAATTATCCGCGACGTAGAAGCGCCTTGCTACGACCTTGAAGTAGAAAAGCAAATAGCGGAAGTACAAGCCAAAAACCCCGTTCGCAAGCTGCATGATTTGCTGATGAGCGGCGAAATCTGGGAAGTAAAATAAGCCCGGAGAAGAGGGGCTGTCTCAAAAGCGCCCGGATAACGCGGACGACGCGGATACGCGGGTTTTTTATACGACTCGATCAAATGAAACCTTCAGCCTGAACATACGTATATACCCTGGGATGCGCGTATGTTCAGGCTTCGTTTTGCAAAAAGGCGTCTCCCCTAAATTTGTATGATTTAGTTTCATACGCCTCCTAATGGATCACCTGCCAAATCTTGTGTTTCTTCACAGACCGCAGGTCTGCATGTATAACCCCCAATGAAGCGCAGCGATTGGGGGATAGCCTGATACCTCCTCCCTCCCCGTCAACCCGGAGGGTTGAATAGCTGTTCATACGGCTGGAGAACTTCCGGCACAATCCTATTTTTCTCTGCATACGTATTTATTTCGGATATTCAACCCTCCGGGTTGAGGGAGGATAGGAGTTATTCGGCTATCCCCCAATCGCTACGCTTCATGGGGGGTTATTTACATGCAGACCTGCGGTCTGCGAGGCTGTATTTATTTTACATGGAAATTTGCTAAACACAAGGTTTTACTGGCGACCCCTCTTCATGCGCGGATTTAAGTCGATAGCCAGTCTCAATTGTTTTTATTTTGTCATAAAATTTCATATCTTTTATTAAGTTAGAGGGAATAATCCGTTATAAATTAACATGAATACAATAAATAAAATACACTTATTGGGAGAATCAAAGGAATATGATAAAATAAAATAAAAAATCAGGAATAATTTGTCCATATAAAGTCTGTCCCATATCTTCGCAGCCCATAAGAAAATCCTCCTAAGGCAAGGGATAATATTGTTTGTCTTATGAATTTACGTAAGATTGTCTGTAAAAAAAAATACAATAATACATAACGCATCAGACGCTTTGAGAAATTTTATTTTTTTACTTTTATTATAATAAATGAGAGAAACATCAAAAGAGAAAATGATTGATAGCTATTTGAAGGAAACGTGCTTTATTATAGCAGATAGCGCCAAATGTTTTTTTATGATTAAAAACGGAGAAATTAAATTTATGAAGATTCATATGTTGGAATTATTAGATTTATTGGTCAAATATGATGATTTTGTTAGAATTAATCGGAATGTTATAATCAATACTGTCTATTTTATTGATATATATAAAAATAAAGATAGAATGATTTTGATGAAAACAGGCAATATATTGAAAGTTTCAAGACGAAATTGGGTACATTTTAAAAAATAATATGCATATTGAAAAGCGATGAGTATCCGCTATAAGCTACTTGAAAAAATTAAAAATATTTTATTTATTATGAGAAGAATTATTTTTCCAATTTTATTATTATTAATTTTAGGAGCTTGTTCAGGAAATGTGGATGTTCTTGATGGTAAGCTAAATTCAGAAAAAAATGATTTTGTATTTAATTCTGAATTAAATGTAAATATCAAAAAGAACAGTGGTCGATTAGTATTTAACAGTACTGAAGATTTTCAAAATATTGTTTCAAAACTAAGCTTTTATCGTGATGATTCTCCTGCTTTACGACTTTCAAGCGAACAAAATCAAGATAATTATAGTTGTATTACTCCCACATCAGAAATTACTCTTCAGAAAAATGGCTTTCATTCTCTTTATGATGATTATGTAAATGCGATGAATGAAGCAGAAAATTACTATGATAGACCTAATGGATATGAAGAATTTAAAAATAAATATGCGATGCTTTATTTTCCGGAAGAGGGAGATGATTACTCTGCTTATTTACCTGTTAGCGATATCAATATTGCAAAATTATTAAATTCAAAAGGAGAAGTAGTAATCGATGGAAATATAGTAAATTATAAAAATATTACTACTTACAATCAGTTGATAGAATTAGGTAAAGTTCCTATAGAAGAAAATAGTAACACACTTTCTACGAGAGCCACTACAGATTATCCACTTAATCTTCTTCCTGGAATAAAATGTAATGACCGTAAGTTATGGGTAAATGTTAAGATTCGTCCAGCAACTACTTCAGGTGTGTATGAAGAAATCCTGGTAGAAGTTTGTTTTAGAAAAAAAGGATTCCTTGGAGCTTGGTATAATTATAATTCCGAATCAACCTTGGCATGGGAACCTGGTTTAAGTTACCATAAATCCGGTTCTTCATCGCATAACTATGTATGGGCTAGAGAGTATAAGAATGGACCAGTCCCATTTAGAGGTTTAATGTCAGTGGTATTTAGAGGTTTTGGTAATGCTTGTGGCAGTACTAAGTATTATTTTAGAGTAGATTTATAAAATAAATTAGGACAGAAGTTTATTTATTAACATTTATTTCTTTGTTTAACAATTTATTCACTATTGACCAGCAAAAATATTAAGCATATATAACTTTTAGTTTGCAATTAAGAAGTTATTAATGATTGCAGTGTAATATACTTTAGCGGGTCAATAGTGAAATTAAATATAAAAAATATTAAAAGTAAAAACATGAAAAAAAACTTTGTATTAATGCTGACAGCTTTTTGCGCATTATCATTATCCTCGCATAGCCAAATTAAATCAGGACTTGTAGTCGGCGCAGGTTTAGGAAATATCAGAGCCAATATAAATACGGCTACGCTTAAAAATACAAATTTTAGAGAGATAAACGGCCGGTCGAATGTTTCGGTCGGTTACCGTTTCCGCTTTCTTTCTTTAACGGATTCTCCTTTGTTTTTTGATTTGGACGCCAATGCAGGGTTAAAATTCTGGCATTCTGCTTACAGACGGTCTTATCGGGAACCTGCTATCTATGAAGCATCTTCTAAATACTACTTTGTTTCCCTGAACGGAATGGCCGCTTACCCCCTGTACAAAGGCTTGCATATCGGAGCGGGCGTTGAACCAACCTACTATTTCAGACAGGAAGGAGAATCCAGTAAAAATGCTTTCGACATACCGCTTGTGGGAAGGATAGCCTATGACTTTAAGTTGTTTGAAGTGGGTTTGAGTTATAAACATGGCTTGATGAATGTGATAAAGACGGATCGCATCAGTTCGGGTAAATTCCGCGATTGGCGCCTGTCTGTATGGATTCCTTTTTAAATGGCACACCAGATGAAGTTCAAACGTATAGGCAGTTATCTTGTTTTTGTATGGGCGGTTTCGTGTACGGTTGATTACGATATAAACCCTCTTTGACAGGAGAACCCGACCGTATAATGGTCAACGGATATCTAAGGAGGCGTTTGGAAATAAATGTATGATTTATTTCCAGACGCCTCCTTACCACAAAAGCAAACAGGAATCGCCCGGATTCGCCCTCCAGACAGAAAATGGAACTTCTTCCTTACTGACCGAATCCGGAGGGAAACCTCAAACACGAAAGCCCGCGCATAGTACGAACATAGGACACGCATACCATTCACTCCCAAAAACGATGCATCTGAATGTTGTTGTGTATGAACATGGCAGGAGGCTGTCTCAAACGTATTTTTAAGGCTGTTCTATTCGGATAATGCCCCTAAAGTCCCCGATGTCCCTCGTCTTAAAACGACAGAATCCCCCAAGTAGGGCTAACTATGCCAATAATCTCCAAAAACATTTATTAACAATCAAGTCCAATTAACCTTTCAACCCCATTTACCCCCCACCCTTAGCTGTAAACAGGCAGGTACTAACTCTCCGTTTGCCCATACAGCGGGCAAAGTACAACATAGCTTCCCCTTAGTTATTACAAAGAAAAAGACCAGGAAGGAGGCAGGTAGGAGGCATGTAGGAGGCAGGCACTTAACTGATATTGTTTACCCCCTGTTCGCTATCAAAATGACATCGGCCAAAACCCTCCACGTACCCGCAATTCTCTTGTCAAATAACAGAAATGACGCCAAGCGGCTCATATCAAATAGTAAGCTGTTTCTGTTAAAAGCTTACGATTTTATACATGTTAAAAAAGCAAAAACAGTCGAAATATTACAGATTATTAACAAATGATCGTTTGGAGAGGCTTCGGGCTGAAGGATGGCGGCTTCGACAAGCTCAGCCACCGTAGCAGTGTCTGAGTCAATCTCAAC
>JAIRYL010000224.1 GCA_031267775.1 Tannerellaceae bacterium | reverse complement strand
GATGCTCTGAACCAGCTGAGCTAAACGCCCTTGTTTTTGTTTCTTTTTATAACCTTTCCTTTGAAAGACGTTGCAAAGATATAGCTTTTTCTTTTACCTCCAAATGTATTTGAGAATATTTTTGTAAAAATTTGAGCGGGATTGACAGGCTCTATTGATTGCGAATGGAAAATAGTTTTTATTTGTTGATAATATTCTATACCTTTGCTGTTGTAATATGAATATAATTAACTATTTACCCTATTAACAATGAGAGCTTTCATGTATAGTTTTTCTGTTATGGTATGTATGGTTGTTTGCTTTGCATGCGATAGTGATAATCCAAATGAACAAAAAGATACGTTAGTAAATATTCGTTTTCAATATACGAACAATCTGGCTGGTACTGATAAATTTGCAACAGAGGTTGATAAAGTGAATTTATATGTTTTTGATGCTAAAGGCTGTTTTATCAATGAATATTGTGTTCCGGCCCATGAACTTCAAGGCGGAAATACAATTACGTTAAATATGGAGCCAGGCATATATGATTTTGTTGTGTGGGGAAATCTGGCAGACGCCTATTTGCTTTGTTCGTTAGAAAAAGGAATAACAAATATCGAAGATTGTCATGTTTTGCTCAAATGTAATGAAAACGATGTTGTAGATGTACAACCGACGTCTTTATTTTTTGGCTCAGTATCTAAGGTGAATGTCAAACCTGCTAATTCTCAGGAAACAATAGCGCTTGATATGATAAAGAATACGAAGTCCATCCGAGTTATAACAACTAATTTGGATATGGATAATATTGAAAAATCGTTTTATCGCTGTTCAATTACATCTCTTGGTAAGGGATGTAAATTTAACAATACGGCGTTTTATGACCAAAAAATCGAATATTTACCAATGATCCGAATAAATGACAAAAACGAATTTGTCGCTGACTTTGTAGTTTTACATTTATCAAAAAATGATTCAGACAATTTACATTTGGTTTTTACAAGGAACGATTCAAAAGGACAAGTAAGTGAATTATTCAATAAATCGTTGACTGAATTATTATTGCCGTTATCCTTGCATGTAGATTTTCAGTTACAGGATTCATTAGAAATAGACTTGGATTTTGGTGATATTTATTGATTTTTAAGTTCATAAAATCTCTTATTTACTTTTATATTAGATAAAAGCATTAACTTTGCACTCCTATTTAGGGATTTATATGATGTTGTCAACACTAACAGCGATTTCTCCTGTTGATGGGAGATATAGAAATAAAACAGAAAACTTGGCGTCTTACTTTTCTGAATATGCCCTTATTAAATATAGGGTACGTGTTGAGATAGAGTATTTTATTTATCTTATGGAATTTGTTCCACAATTAAAAACTCTACTTACAAAGGAAAAGAAAGAATTGTTACGTGTAATATATTATGAGTTTTCACTCGAAGATGCTTTACGCATTAAAGAAATAGAAGAAGTGACAAATCATGACGTTAAGGCTGTAGAATATTTTCTGAGAGAAAAATTTGATTTACTTTCCTTGCAAGAATATAAAGAATTCATTCATTTTGGTTTAACGTCGCAAGATATCAATAATACATCGGTTCCCCTTTCTCTTAAAGAAGCATTAGATGAGATTTATTATCCCGGACTTCAGCATGTGATAGATATTTTGAAAAAGTATGCCGACGAGTGGAAAGATATTTCAATGTTAGCTCGGACGCATGGACAACCGGCCTCGCCAACTCGTTTGGGAAAAGAAGTAATGGTATTTGTTTATCGTTTAGAGCAACAACTGATATTATTAAAAGAGATTCCGTTATCGGTGAAATTTGGAGGAGCTACAGGTAATTTTAATGCTCATAAGATTGCTTATCCCGAATTAGATTGGAAATCTTTTGGGAATGATTTTGTTCATGATATATTTGGTTTATCCCGTGAAGAATATACAACGCAAATATCAAACTATGATAACCTTGCCGCCGTTTTTGACGGATTAAAGAGAATAAATACTATTTTGACGGATTTAGCCAAAGATTTTTGGCAATATATATCGATGGAATATTTTAAGCAGAAGATTAAAACTGGCGAAGTGGGTTCTTCTGCAATGCCTCATAAAGTAAATCCGATAGATTTTGAAAATGCAGAAGGTAATTTGGGGATGGCTAATGCTATATTAAACCATCTTGCAATAAAACTGCCAATATCGCGTTTACAAAGAGATTTGACAGATTCTACGGTATTAAGGAATATAGGCGTGCCGTTGTCGCATATAGAGATTGCATTTAAAAGTTTAATAAAAGGATTGGGGAAATTGTTATTAAATAAAACGGCATTAGATAAAGACTTAGAGCAATGTTGGGCTGTTGTTGCAGAAGGCATACAAACGATTTTAAGAAGAGAAGGATATCCGGAGCCATACGAAGCATTAAAAGCTTTAACGCGTACAAACGATGGGATTACAGAAAAATCAATTAATAACTTTATTAATAATTTAAATGTTGACGATAGAGTAAAGACAGAATTAAAGGCGATATCGCCGCATAATTATACAGGTATTTAGTATTAATTTTAAAAGAGTAGCCGGGAGGTTACAAAAGCTAGTGTTAATTTATTATAATTTAGAACAATGAGTACAGAAGAAAGAGATGAAACTCGACCGCGCCCCAAAAAAGTGATACCAAGTATCAGGAGGGAAAACACAGATCAGGAAGGTGAAAGAAGACCTTACAATCAGGGATATGACAGGCCTGATGGAAACTATGAACGGAGATCATATAACCGCCAACAAGATGATAGAGGGGGTTATAAGCCTTATGGAGATCGCCAAAACCGTCCTCATTATGGTAACCGTGACGGAGGATATAACAATAACCGCGACGGGGGAGGATATGGTAACCGCGACGGAGGATATGGTAATCGCGACGCGGGATACGGCAATAACCGCGACGGAGGGGGATATAGTAATAACCGTGATGGAGGAGGATACAACAACCGTACACCTTCTTATGGAAACAATCGTCCGGCTTATGGGAATAATTATAACCGTCCGTACGGAAATAATGACCGTCAATACAATCGCCCTCGTCAGGAAGGATATAATGACAGGCCTGTAAGAGCCTATTCGGCTACTCCGGCGAATGAAGGT
Source organism: Tannerellaceae bacterium (assembly GCA_031267775.1). Lineage (GTDB taxonomy): Bacteria > Bacteroidota > Bacteroidia > Bacteroidales > Tannerellaceae > DFXE01. The sequence goes on along the minus strand of JAIRYL010000224.1, from coordinate 15,991 downwards.
ATGTCGGGAGAAGGCGTAAAGAAAAGAAGGCCTCGCGTAGGAGATACCCGTACAAATACGTATGATAACCGTGGAGGAGGAAATAGGCCTTCCTATGGCAATAACTATGGAGGAGGGTATGGTAATAATAATAATAACAACAACAAAAGGCCTCAGCAACAAAAATTCCGTTCGCCGGATTATAATCCAAATGCCAAATACAGCGTGCAAAAACAGCTAAAATACAAAGAAGTATTGGCTGATCCGAACGAACCAATCCGTTTGAATAAGTTCCTTTCGAATGCAGGCGTTTGCTCGCGTCGCGAAGCAGATGACTTTATTCAGAAAGGTATTATAAAAGTAAATGGAGAAGTAGTAACGGAATTAGGTACAAAAATTACCCGCCAGGATAAGGTGTTGTTCAATGAACGTCCGGTACATATTGAAAGTAAATTATACATTGTATTGAACAAACCGAAAAATACGATGACAACATCCGACGATCCGAAAGAGCGTAAAACGGTAATGGATCTGGTTAGAAATGCTTGTACGGAACGTATTTATCCCGTAGGGCGTTTAGACCGCAATACTACAGGCGTACTTTTACTTACAAATGACGGCGATTTGGCCTCTAAGCTTACTCATCCTTCATACAAGAAAAAGAAAATCTATCATGTATGGCTGGATAAGAATGTAGCTATTGAAGATATGGAAAAGATAGCGAATGGCTTGGAATTGGAAGATGGCGAAATTCATGCCGACGCTATCAGCTACGCAAGCGAAGATGATAAAAGCCAGGTAGGTATAGAAATTCATTCCGGCCGGAATCGTATCGTGCGTCGTATCTTTGAATCGTTGGGGTATCATGTAATGAAGTTAGATCGCGTATATTTTGCCGGTTTAACAAAAAAGAATCTTCCTCGCGGAAAATGGCGTTACCTCAATGAAAAAGAAGTAAATGCACTTAGGATGGGAGCATTTGAGTAAAAATCTCTCCGTCTCCCCCTTTTGGGGAGGATGAAATAAAACAATAGCCGGGTCTCTCTACGCCTTTCTTTAAAAGGAGGCGCAGGAGAGGCTTTTATTAACTATAACAAATATGGAAGCAATTAAAAGAACAAAAATTGCAGATGTGCTTGCAAGTAAAGCATTTGGCGCAACCGTTCATGTGAAGGGATGGGTTCGTACCCGCAGAGGTGGTAAACAAGTCAATTTTATTGCGCTGAACGACGGTTCTACAGTACATAATGTTCAAATCGTTGTAGATGTGAATACGTTGGGAGAAGAGTTTCTGAAACCGGTTACAACCGGCTCCTGTATTGGCGTAAACGGTATTTTGGTAGAATCGCAGGGGCAAGGGCAGGACGCCGAAATTCAAGCTAAAGAAATTCGGATTTATGGTACGGCAGACCCTGCTGCCTATCCGTTACAAAAGAAAGGGCATTCATTTGAATTTCTTCGCGAAATAGCGCATCTGCGTCCGCGTACTAATACATTTGGCGCAATATTTCGTATTCGCCATCATATGGCTATCGCCATTCATACGTTTTTTCACGACAGGGGATTCTTTTATTTTCATACGCCTATCATTACGGCTTCCGACTGCGAAGGGGCCGGAGAAATGTTTCAGGTAGTTACTGCAAACGATTTCTTTGGCAAACAAGCCAGCTTGACGGTTTCGGGACAATTGGAAGGCGAATTGGCCGCTATGGCTTTAGGAGCTATTTATACATTTGGGCCTACTTTCCGCGCTGAAAATTCAAATACGCCGCGACACTTGGCCGAATTTTGGATGATTGAACCGGAAGTTGCATTCAATGAAATTGCAGAAAATATGCAACTGGCCGAAGACTTTATTAAATATTGTATCCAATGGGCGCTGGATCATTGTTTGGACGATATCCGATTCCTTAGCCAAAGGGTAGATAAAGAGCTGATTGAACGGTTGGACTTTGTATTAAAGCAGCAGTTTGTCAGGCTATCATATACCGAAGGGGTAAAGATTCTGGAAGAAGCTGTAGCGAAGGGGCATACGTTTGAGTATCCTATATTTTGGGGAGCGGATTTAGCGTCGGAACATGAACGGTATTTGGTGGAAAATCATTTTAAATGTCCGGTTATCCTGACGGATTATCCGAAAGAAATAAAGTCTTTCTATATGAAACAGAATGACGACGGCAAAACGGTTCGCGCAATGGACGTGTTATTCCCGAAAATAGGCGAGATAATAGGCGGATCGCAGCGTGAAGAAGATTATACAAAACTGTCCGAGCGTGCAAGAGAAATGGGAGTGCCAACAAAAGACATTTGGTGGTATCTGGATACGCGCCGTTTCGGAACGGCTCCTCATTCGGGTTTTGGCTTAGGTTTTGAGCGATTGTTATTATTTGTAACCGGTATGGCTAATATCCGAGACGTAATACCCTTCCCCCGTACGCCGAATAATTGCGAATTTTAATTCGCAATTATTTTCAGGAATCTTCGTCCAAATCAATCGGTATTTGTTTTTTGAAGGCCTCTTTGAAGGAGATGAGCGATTCTGTGCGGGCTAATCCCAGAGGTTGCAGTTTTTTGTGGATAATATGCAATAAATGCTGGTTGTTTTTTGCATAGATTTTTATGAATAAATCATATTGTCCGGTGGTATAATGACATTCTACTACTTCCGGAATTTCTTTTAATGCGGCTGTTACTTCCGGAAACTGTCCCGGCGATTTAAGGAACAACCCCACATAAGCGCATGTTTCGTAACCCACTTTGGTATTATCAAGAATAAATTCGGAACCTTTTATTATTCCCAAACTGGTAAGTTTCTGGATACGCTGGTGAATGGCAGCTCCCGAAACGTTACATTCCCGCGCTACTTCAAGGAAAGGCATACGCGCATTATTGATAATAAGTTTTAATATTTTTTCGTCTAATGCATCTAATTGGTGGCGTGCCATGTTCTTTCTGTTTATATCTGATTTTTCAATACAGGACAAATGTAGTAAATTAGTAACAATCAGCCATTCATTCGCCGTTTAATATTTTTAAATGAAATAGATTGTTGCCGGTTTGTTTTAAAATGGAATTCTTAAAGTTTATGAATTACCCGTAACATTTGTTCTCCTAAACCAATGGCGTATCCTTGCGATACAAATACTACCCGGCCAAAGGTATCGGCTATTACAAAAACAGGCAATATCGTACTGTTTGGTAATTTCAGGGCAGAAACCAACATGTCTGTAATCTGATTATCGCTGTCTATGCCATAAGTAACAGTGGCAGGAAGAACGCCAAACTCTTTTGTGTCGAAATTTTTCCGGCCCTGTTCATCTTTAAACAATAAAATGATGCTCCGGTTCCATTTTTCCAAGTCTTTCGTAACGGCGGCAATGTCGCGCATGGCATGATTGGTTGGTTCCTGTCGGGCGCCGAGAATGCCTATTACAAAATAACCCCGTCCGGCGGCAGATAAGATACTTTTCTCCTCTCCGCTGTCGGGCAGCCTGAATGTCGCTTCGGCATTTATGTTGCCGATTACCTGTATATCATCCTGATTTTCTCGCATGACCAAAGAGATTTCAGTCGTTTTTCCCGGCAGAATACTGAAAGATGAAAGCTTGGCTAATACATTTCCTTTGGCCATACGGGCGCCTGTAACAAGCGCATAATGACCTTCGTCTATCGGCAGAGGCGTTTTGAGCAGTTGGCTCCATGTATCGCCCCATCCCATATCTGCATGATTTTCGGCTTCAAAATTTAACGTTTGCAGTTTGCCGTCCGGTAATATTTTAGCAAGGGTGAAATGGCTGTAATATTTGGGATTGTCAAGCGCTTTAACAGCCGTGTAAGACGCTTCGACTTTGCCTTGTACGGATACGGGCGGAGCGCTTGCTTCAAAATCTACGTCGGTCCAGCCCCGATTGGCAAAATATTGTACGTTGCCTGCAACCGGTTCGATACGCGCAGGGACGCCCAAACTTCGGGCTACAGATACAAAGAATATATTTCGCGAATCCGTATCTGCTACGCGCGCATTCCATACGCCCAGGGGCCTGACAGGAATTCGCTGCGGATTCAATTCGTCTTTCAGGGCGATATGTTTCTTTACCCATTCTACCAATACCTGCGGATTATCTTTAACCGGCGAAGCGAATGCTGTTTGCATAGCGTTTTGGAGAAAGGAGCGATAGCTTGTCAGTAATTCATTTTGCACTCTTGGGTTTTGTATATAATCGTAGAATAGCGGACTGTTATCTTCTGCCGAGTGCGCCAGATGATCGGTAAATACCGAAGCCGGCGTATCCCGCAAGTCTTTGGAAGAAACAGATTCGAGCAGCGCCATGGCGGCAGGACGCTTATGGGGAGCAGCCAAACGCAGAAAGTTTTCTATCTCCGCCCGGTTGCCGCGACTGTTAAGCAAGAATTGTTTTGTTTTCTCCGGGTCTGTTCCCAGTTCATGGGCTAATGCATACGCTTTTTCTTCTGTATAAAATGTAGCGACGTATCGATTGCGAATCCGGTCTTCTTCCTCCATCCGCCGGGCATTTTCTTCTTTTTGTACGTCGGCGGCATACGCAGGTATCGAGCCATCCGCCGGGGGAATTATATCTATGGGCAAATCAAACGGATCGCCCGGTTTTTTATCTAATGCGACAGAAACTTCGGTGTCTTTTCCAAAAGATACTTTGCGAAAGCCAAACCGCCCGTTTTTTGTTGCCCAAACCAGCATATCTCCCTTACCGGCCAAGAGCGACGCATTTCCTTTGGAATCTGTAAATTTACTGGCTACGGTAAAAAATTCGGCATAGTTATACAGTTTAAATTCAACCCGAGCCTTGCGGGCCGGAGTTCCGTCTGCCTCTGTTACGGTAACTGTACAGCGGGCTGCAGGCGCATAATTTTCCGTCACGTTTATTTCGGTATAGCAACCGGTGGTTTCCATAATCTCCTCCGGGCCTTCATAACGGCCAAACGCCTTAGTGTGCATCAGCATACCCCGAAAAGCCGGGCCATTAAACCAAGCCATATTCAATACAGGTTCGGGCTCGCATGCCCCCAGAAAATACCATTTGCCATCTACCCAAGCTTCTACCCAGGCATGATTATCGTCGGTATGCGCCCAGCGAGGCGTATATACCTGGCGGGCAGGAATACCTGCCGAACGCAAGGCGGCTACGGTAAAAACAGATTCTTCGCCACAGCGCCCGCAGGCTGCCTTAACAGTAGCTAAGGGCGAAGAAGTGCGCGAATCGGAGGGCGTATAAATCACCTTTTCATGACACCAGTGGTTTATTTCCAATACGGCGTCGTACAGAGAAAGGCCTTGTACCCGGTTTTTCAGTTCTTCGTAAAAAAGCATGCGGCTCTCGTCCAGATTCTCGTTATTGATTCGTACCGGCAACACAAAATGACGAAAAATAACCTCCGGTATCTCTTTCCCCCAGGGCATTTCTGTTTTTGCCCGAAGGGTTGTCTGCACATTTTTCAGATAAAAGTCGCCGCTATAATCGGTTATATCCCCCAAAGGCATATAGGCATATAAAAAGGAAAGCGCCTCCCGTTCTTCTTCGGATAATTGTTTGTTGAATACAGAAAATAATTCTCCATGGGAAAGGATAGCCTGTTTATGCTGAAAATCAGCGGCAATTTGTTCTCTGACTGCTTTATCGGCAAACAAATGATTACTCCTGTCGCATCCGGTATTCATGATCAGGCAAACGCTTAGATAAGCGGCGATGATACTTTTTTTATTCATACTTATATTTAATTTGATACAAATGTAACGCCTTTAGCAAAAACATTCAACTGCCCCTGTAAAAAAATGGAGGCAAGCCTTTTTTAAAACTTGCCAGTCAATCCGCCAGGGGAATGGAGAATGGAGAATGGAGAATTAAAATAAATCGAACGAAAAAAAGGCACGGCAATCATTCTACCCATGCAAGAAGCGTCTGATCCATTTGCTAATTCTCCATTCTCCATTCTCCATTCTCAATTTAATATGGCCGGATATGCCTGCGCAAAAGGGAGCGCTTTTCGCAGAAATAGACCGCGCCTGAATTTCCATACGTATCCGTCCGAATTTCCATACGTATCCGTCTAAAAAATCTTACTTATGATTTTAAAAAATCTTGCTTATGATTTTGAAAAATCTTACTTATGATTTTAAAAAATCTTGCTTATGATTTTTGAAAATCTTGCTTATGATTTTTTGAAATCTTACTTATGATTTTTCGAGGGGTCTTTTACCCGCCAAAAAGTACGCGCCAGGCCGTCGGCAAAGCCTCCCTTGCGCGCGCTTGACTGTCGACTGTCTCTTACGAAAAAAAATCATCCTGCGCAACGGTACGTACGCCCGCGTGTTAAGAAACGGAAAAAAACGGCGCCGCCCCTGCGTTACTGTAGAAGCAATAAACAAAATATGCGAAACAGCCAATAATTCTATTGCTACAAACTTGTGTCTTTGCCTATTTTTCACTTATTTTGCTAATCAAATGATTGTCAATAAAATTATCCCGTTTATGTTTCATGGATTACACCCATTGGTCAGCAGCGCTGAATTTGTATTATTAATCGTATCAGTCATATTGTTCTTCAGTATTTTTGCCGGTAAAGCAGGTTTTCGTTTCGGACTGCCTTCGCTGCTTATTTTCCTTGGCGTGGGGATGCTGTTTGGCAGCGACGGACTGGGCATTCAGTTTAGCAATCCGGGCGTAGCCCAGTTTATAGGTATGCTGGCGCTAACCATTATCCTGTTTTCGGGCGGCATGGATACCAAATACAAAGACGTCAAGCCCATAGCTGCGCAGGGCGTGATGCTGGCTACCGTAGGAGTATTGGCTACTACATTCATTACAGGCGGATTTATCTATTATCTGTTTTGCTGGATAGCAGGGCGTCCCACCCTTACGTTTCCCGAATCGTTATTATTGGCGTCGGTTATGTCGTCTACCGATTCGGCCTCCGTATTCTCTATCCTCCGAAGCAAAAGTATCTATCTGAAAGAAAAACTTCGTCCTACCCTCGAACTGGAAAGCGGCAGCAACGACCCGATGGCCTATATGCTTACCTTGCTGATGATATCTTATATTCAAACAGGCGGCATGAATTTGGGCGAAGCCGTACTTACGCTGTTTGTTCAACTGGTATGGGGAGCGGCGGCAGGATACCTGCTGGGCAAACTGACCGTCTGGACAATTAACCGCATCAACCTTGACAACGAAGCGATGTACCCCATTCTCCTTATGGCTGCAGCTTTCTTTACCTTTGCCGCCATCACGCTGATGAAAGGAAACGGTTACCTGGCCGTGTACGTGGCAGGACTGGTAGTAGGAAACAGCAAGCTTATCCATAAAAAAAGTATCGGTACGTTCTTCGACGGTTTTACCTGGTTATGGCAAATTGTCATGTTCCTCACCTTAGGCCTGCTGGTAAATCCGCACGAGCTTTTGTCGGTAGCGCTTATCGGGCTGGTTGTGGGCGTATTTATGATATTGTTTGCCCGTCCGGCAAGCATATTCCTGTGTTTGATACCTTTTAAAAATTTCTCTTTCCGGGGCAAATGTTATATATCGTGGGTGGGGCTGCGGGGCGCCGTGCCTATTATCTTTGCCACCTATCCGCTTACGGCCGGGGTGGAGCATGCCGGGCTTATTTTTAATATCGTGTTTTTTATAACCATCCTTTCGTTGCTGATACAGGGAACTACCGTTACCTCTGCGGCTAAATTATTGGGTATGGTAGACGAACCGGAGCGGCAGGATGTTTTCGGCATAGAACTTCCCGACGGAATAAAGAGCGCAATGAGCGAGATAGAGATTACGCCGGCCGTATTGGAACATGGAAACAAACTGATGGAACTAACCCTGCCCGATCATACATTGGCGGTAATGGTGATGCGCGACGGGCGCTATTTTATCCCCAAAGGAAGCACGCTTTTAAAAGAAGGCGACATTCTGCTGATGATTTCGGACAACGACGAAGCCTTGCTGCAGTCTTACCAGGCATTAGGCGTCACCGATTATACAATGAAAAAGAACTGACGATGACGGTAAAAAAAGACAGCATACTTTGGGCCGACGATGAGATTGATTTATTGAAACCCCATATTCTCTTTCTGCAAGACAAAGGGTACGAAGTAACGCCCGTAATCAGCGGACAGGATGCGATAGACCGATGCAGGGAAGAATCGTTCGACATCTTTTTCCTCGACGAAAATATGCCGGGACTGACAGGACTGGAAACATTGGCCGTTATCAAAGAGATAAACCCGACGGTTCCGGTAGTAATGGTAACCAAGAGCGAAGAAGAGAGCATTATGAACCAGGCTATTGGAAACAAAATAGCCGACTACCTGATTAAACCGGTAAACCCAAACCAGTTACTCCTTTTTATAAAAAAAAACGTACATAAAAATAAGTTTATCGCCGAAACAACTACCCTGAGCTACCGGCAGGAGTTTTCACGCATTGGAATGCAGATAAACGATTCGCTTACGGCAAACGACTGGATAGAAGTATATAAAAAACTTGTATTCTGGGAACTGGAACTGGAACATGGACAAACGCAAATGGCGGAGATGCTTCGTATGCAGAAGAAAGAAGCAAACAGTTCGTTTGGAAAGTTTGTAAAGAAGCATTATACCGGCTGGATGCAGCATCCCGACAGCCGTCCGCTGATGAGCCCGGATTTGTTTCGGAAAAAAGTATTTCCCTTGCTCGATCAGGATGAAAAAGTATTCTTTATCCTGATCGATAATTTTCGCCTCGAACAGTGGCGCGTGATAACGGAACTCCTGGCGGGTTACTTTACATTTGACGAAGATCTGTATTATGCCATCCTTCCTACAGTCACCCAATATGCCCGTAACGCTATCTTTTCAGGACTCATGCCGGGGCAAATAGAGAAGCTTTTCCCCGATTTATGGGTAGACGAAGATAGCGAAGAAGGCAAAAACCTGAATGAAGCGCCTCTTATCCAGACGCAGTTTGACCGTTTCCGAAAAAAGTATTCCTTTACATATAATAAGATCAATGATTCGGCGCATGGCGAAAAACTGCTGAACAACGTTCATGCGCTTACGCAATACCAGTTAAACGTTGTCGTGCTGAATTTTATAGACATGCTGTCTCATGCCCGTACTGAAATGAAGATGATTCGCGAACTGGCGCAAAGCGAAGCCGCCTATCGCAGCTTGACAAAATCATGGTTTCAACACTCTACTACGCTGGAACTTTTTCGCAGAATTGCCGACAAAGGGTATAAAGTAATCCTGACTACCGATCACGGAACAATTCGCGTAGACGACCCCATCAAAGTGGTAGGCGATAAAAATACAAATACAAACTTGCGATATAAAGTAGGGAAAAACCTTAGTTACAATCCAAAGGAAGTATTTGAAATAAGAGAACCCGAAAAAATAGGTTTGCCTTCGCCCAACCTGAGCAGCAAGTATATTTTTGCAATAAATGAAAATTTCTTTGCCTACCCTAATAACTACAATTATTATGTGTCTTATTTTAAAAACACCTTTCAGCACGGAGGAATTTCGATGGAAGAAATGATGGCGCCGTTCATAACAATGAATCCAAAATGAAACGGATACAGCTAAAATCGGTAGAAGAAATAACGCCAGCCGCCCGGACTTTTGTTGATACATATATCTCCTCGCCCGCTGGAGAGCGGAGAGGGGAGGGGGGCGCTGTTTTTGCTTTTCATGGAAGTATGGGAGCGGGAAAAACTACTTTTATCAAGGCCATCTGCCGGGAATTGGGCGTAAACGACGTAATAAGCAGCCCGACATTTGCTATTATTAATGAATACCGGAGCGAAAAGACCGGGAAACGGATTTATCATTTTGATTTTTACCGGATCGACAAACCAGGCGAAGCGGAAGATTTAGGGATAGCCGATTATTTCTATGGCGGCGCTTTATGCTTTATCGAATGGCCGGAGAAGATAGAAGAACTTCTGCCCGAAGATGTTATAAACGTATCTGTTACCGAAAACCCCGACGGTACGCGTACCGTTGAAATTCAATAAACAGAATCCTTCGCCTCATGGAACTTTCGCAACTGTTTCTTGTAGCCGTATTTGTCCTCGCCGGTTTATTTGCTATAATCGCTTCTGTCCTTAACGTCGACTGGTTTTTCAATAACCGTAAAATAGCCGTATACGTTCGTTTGCTTGGACAAACCGGCGCCCGTATATTCTATGTTTTAGTGGGAATCGGATTAACGGTTGCCGGTATTTATTTTTATCGGCACGGTTTCTGAAAATAAAGCGCCTAATACGGAACAGGAACATTTGTTTGTCCGGGCAAACCTCTGAGCCGGGGCATTACATTATTTGAACGTGGAAATTGCCAGGCATTTTCCGTAGCGTTCCATTCATTCATAGGGGGGGCGCTCATCAATCCGCTCCACTCTGCGCCATTACGAACGGTATTTGTCATTCCCCAGTTTCCTTTGGATACATACGCGTAATTATCCGATAATAAGCGCGAACTTATCGGAGCGTTAATAACTTGTCCCGCAATGCGGAATGTATTCTCTTCCGTTCCGTTCAAACAGGTCAGCGCCGCCACGCATCTATCTATCCGCGGGCTCGAATTAGCTTCGTCGGCTTTATGTATGCGTCCCACAATACCGCCGCATACGGCCGAAGATGGCGCCTCTTTGTTTACAGAGCCGGCGGCAAAGCAATCTTGTATGATAGCCGACAGCGTATGGTTCGGGCCGTTCCCGTTTGTGCTGATCCATCCGCCAAGGCCGCCGGCGCAACCGCTTGGGCCGGATACATCGCCGGCGTTGTAACAATTGCGCATACTGAATGCGCCATACCCGTACCCTTTTCCCTGTTCGTCGCCCGAAGCCGAAGCAAAAGAACATCCAAAGATACCGCCTGCGGCAGTTACAGCCCCTTGGTCTAACGCATTCCCGCCGCCTACAACGCCCTGATTAGCGCATGAGGTTATACTGAACTTTCCCGAACCGTATCCGTTTCCGTTGTTTATCGTATGATTAATATTCGACTTATCGCCGTATCCATACCCGTCTCCATACCCAAAAATACCGCCGGCAAACGACATGGCGCTGGCGCTGGTTGCATCGCCTCCTTTCACAAAGCCGTTATTGACGCATAAATAAACGGTAAAAACGCCCGAACCTTCGCTAAAGCCATATCCGTCGCCCGAAGCATATCCATACCCAAAGATACCGCCGGCAGAACTAACCGCTTCGTCGCCCCTGGTATGCCCTCCGGTAATTGTTCCGTTATTCGCGCAGGAAGAAATAATAAAAGAACCCGAAGAAGACGCCATGCCATCGCAATACCCATGTCCCCGCCCTTTGCCTATAATACCTCCGGTATAAGGATAGTTGGAAGATGCGGCTATAACCTCTCCGCTATTGGAACAATTTTCTATCAGTATATATACAGAGCCGTTTCCATCGCAAAAGGCATACCCTTCGCCCAGTAAACCTCCCGTATTTGAATGGGCGGTTTCGCCGCCAATAACCCTCGCATGGTTGTTATGGCAGTTACGGATAATAATAGAATCTTCGCCGTCGGTGGCGCTGCAAAGCATATACCCTGCCAGGCTTCCTGTATACGAAATAGATAGGCTGGCGTCGCCGGTTATTTGCCCTCCCTCAATCGTCAGATTTTCAATCCGGGATCCATTACCCAAATAACCGAATAAGCCGGATGCAGGGTATCCTTCCGAATTGGAGTTATTTACGTATAAGTTATGTATTGTCTTTCCGTTACCGTCAAAATTTCCCTGAAACGGATGGGCGGCGTCGCAGCCGATAGATATCCAGTAATGAGCGCCAATATCAAGGTCTTGCGTCAATTTAAAACAAACGCCGCCGTATGGATTTCCAGGCGTCATATTAACCTGATCGGCCAGGTAAGCAAGACCGGAAATGGAAGATATCAGGAAAGGTTCATCCTTTGTGCCCAAACCTTCAAATGTATATCCTCCTTCATCGTTATACCAGTCGCCCTTTTGTGCCGACAACTGGGCTGCGCAAAGAAAGAAAATCAACAGGGTAATTTGTTTCATGACTTTTTTTCTTAAAATAAACCTGTGTTTACATATCGGTTATCTTTATCTCCAAAAGTAATGATTTTTCTTATAGGCGCTATCTATATTTTTTTATCCGACAAATGTCTCCATCAATTTAGCGCCGCCGGAAGCCGGCTGAATAGTTACCAACTGCGTATCGGCGGGAATCAATACGGTTTGTCCCTGGCGAATATCAAGTTTATTTCTTTTATCATCTAAAATAGACGCCCTGCCTGCCATGCAGATATATACCGCAAAAGAATCCAAAGATGATAAATCGCGGCTAACAGCCGTATCGATATCCAGTAAACGGGTGGTAAAATAAGTACAGTCGGCCAGCGGAACAGGCGTATTTTTGCACGCTTTATAATGCGTGCGGTAATCGTCGCAATACGTATAGTCTATAGCGTCTTTAGCCCATTCGGTATGCAGCTCGCGGGTATTGCCGTTAGCGTCCTGGCGGTTGTAATCGTAAATACGGTATGTAATATGGCTTGTCTGCTGGATTTCGGCAATAAAACATCCGGCGCCAATAGCGTGTACCCGTCCGGCTGGAAGAAAAAATACGTCGCCGGGCTTCACCTCATATCGTTGCAGCGTTTCCATAATCGTGTTATTCGCTACCCGTTTCACATACTCGTCGGCGTCTGTTTGTTTGGAGAAACCCGAGTACAGGGCAGCTCCTTCGGCCGCTTTAATAACATACCACATTTCTGTTTTGCCAAATGAATGATGGCGTTTTTTTGCCAGTTCATCATTGGGATGTACCTGGATTGATAAATCATCGCGGGCGTCAATAAATTTGATAAGCAACGGAAACCTCTCGCCAAATTGCTCCATTACCTTACCCCCAGCCAACCGTTTGCCGTATGTGCGCATAAGCTCGTCCAGACTTTTCCCGGCCAGGGGGCCATTGTCTACGATAGAATAGTTATCGTCAACATGCGAGAGTTCCCAACTTTCGCCAATGCCGTCTTGCAGGGGAGTAATACCTTTAAAGGCGCAAATTTCAGCTCCCCCCCAGATTATCTTCTTTAATATAGGTGTAAATGTAAAAGGATATAACATAATATGATTGAGTATAATTACTTGTTTATTTTACGTAATACGGCTGCGCTGCGGGCAGGGATATAGAGCTTTAGCCATTCTTTCTTTTCATTTTTATAAACAGGGTCGAAAAGAGTAAAATGATGGATGGAATCGTCAGACAATCCGAATCCGCCAAAACAGTTGGCGTCTGTATTTAATACCACCTCATATTCCCCGATGGGTACAAGAAAACCATAATGGTCGTAAGACCGGTTCGGGTTAAAGTTAAAAACAAATAGCAACTCTTTTCGCATATAGGCTAAAACCTGGTCGCTGTCGTTGTCCCAAACTTTTTGGATGGGAGTAGACTGAAAATCCTTTACGCTTTTTATCAATTCAAGCATCCGGCGATCGAAATAGCCTAAATAAGCGTATTTGAGCGTCGGATTATCTACCAAATCCCATTGCCGGCGAGCGTATTTGTACGACCAGCCGTTTCCTTCCCTCGGAAAATCAATCCATTCGGGATGGCCAAATTCATTACCCATAAAATTAAGGTAACCGCCGTTAATGGTTGAAGCGGTTACCAGCCGGATCATTTTGTGTAAAGCAATGCCGCGATCTACCATATAATTAGGGTCGTCTTTCATCATGTGCCAATACATATTGGCGTCGATTAGCCTGAAAATAATGGTCTTATCTCCCACTAATGCCTGGTCGTGGCTTTCGGCGTAACTAATCGTTTTTTCGTCGGCCCGCCGGTTCGTCGTCTCCCACCAGATAGAAGAAGTCCGCCAGTCTTCATCTTTCTTTTCTTTGATTGTTTTTATCCAGTAATCCGGGATATTCATAGCCATCCGGTAATCAAATCCATAACCGCCGTCCTTATTTTTAGCGGCCAAACCGGGCATGCCGCTTACCTCTTCGGCTATAGTAATCGCGTCGGGATTAACCTCATGGATTAATTGATTGGCTAATGTCAGGTAAGTAATAGCGTTGCCATCCTGGCGACCATTATAATAAGCGCCATAGTTAGAGAAGCTTTCTTCCAGGCCGTGGCTGTAATAAAGCATCGACGTTACTCCGTCGAAACGGAATCCGTCGAATTTATATTCGTCCAACCAAAACTTGCAATTAGACAATAAGAAATGAAGTACTTCATTCTTTCCGTAATCGAAACATAAAGAATCCCACGCAGGATGTTCCCGGCGGGAACCGGAATAAAAATACTGCCCGTAAGAACCGTCAAACCGTCCTAAACCTTCCACCTCGTTTTTAACGGCGTGGCTGTGCACAATATCCATAATTACGGCAATACCCATTGAATGGGCTTCGTCAATTAATTGCTTTAATTCGTCAGGCGTGCCAAAACGAGACGAGGCGGCAAAAAAACTGCTTACATGATAACCAAACGAACCATAATACGGATGCTCCTGAATAGCCATAATCTGGATAGCGTTATAGCCGTCTCTTTTTACGCGGGGAAGAATCCGGATACGAAATTCATTATAGCTGCCAACCTTTTCTTCATTTGTACTCATACCGATATGACATTCGTATATAAGCAAAGGAGAGACGTTTGGTTTGAAGGTTGTATGTTTAAAAATATAAGGCTTGTCAAGACGCCAAACCTGGGCGCTGAATATTTTTGTTTGTTCGTCTTGTACTACGCGACGAATCCAGGCAGGGATACGTTCCCCGCTGCCCCCTTCCCATTCCATCAACAGTTTAAACAAGTCTCCATGAGCTATCAGGCTTTCTTCCAAAACGATTTCCCAGTTGCCATGCTCCAGGCGGGTCATCCTGTATGATTCGTTTTTTTGCCAGTTATTAAAATCGCCAATCAGGTAAATAGCCGTAGCGTTAGGCGCCCATTCGCGAAATATCCAACCCGTAGCTGTTTTATGTAATCCGAAATAAAGATAGCCGGAAGCAAATTCGCTCAACGCCTGCTGTCCATTATTCGTAAGTTCTTTTTCTTTAGCGAGATAATGCTGGTATCGCCCATTAATAGCCGCTTCGTATGGAGATAACCAGGGATCATTTTTGATTAAATTGAGTGATTGCATAATTACTGTGTGAATATGGGTGTACACAAAGGTAAGGAAAATCCTGAACTTCCCTTCAGCCAATCCAATCTTTCTTCATAACGGCGGATGTATATTCTTTTTCGTTCGTTGTAATACCCGGTTTTTGGTGGCCGTATCCGCCCAGTCGTATGGATTGATATTGCCCGGTTTGATTCGCGTATCCATAGCGATTATTTTTAAAATTGACAACTTGTTGGCAAAGATGCTTGCACATTCAATACAGCAGACGAATGGGTACATAGTATCGATGAAATCTCTACCTGAAAGTCGTTCTTTTTATAAATAAGTAACAGTAATAGTATCAACGAATTAAAGCATAAATCAAAAGAATATGCGCGGATGCAAATTGAATATGACAGATACGTATTTAATTTCTGCGCTTGCATATAATATGCGTTTCCCAACGCTTGGCAGATCGTTATCATACGGTTTTGAGGTAAATATTTCTTCATGCTTGTAGCATCTTCCCCTGCTTGGATAATCTTCTCTAACTTGATTTTCAGATAAAATCTTGTATTTCCAAATCACTCTTGAACTCCGTTATCGGGTAAAATTGCGTTATCGAATAATTGGGTAAGTCAAACCTGCAGACTGTCTGTCGCTTCGTAAAAGCAATCAAGATAGCAGGATGGTATATATATAATAATCAATATATTGAATGATTTATTGCTTTAAAGAACCCGGCGTAAGGAAAACAGCCGATTTATCATGTCTGCGCTTGCAGTTTTTATAATGCAACTTGATAAATGAATGATTCATCAACTCGTCTTTTTATATAGAAAAACGTACGATTAGCGCTTCCGGGTATTCCATAAACGGGTTCATTTGTTTGAAACGC
>JAIRYL010000205.1 GCA_031267775.1 Tannerellaceae bacterium | reverse complement strand
GATTTGTCGCCATCCATCAAAGATTTGTCGCCATCCATCCATGGATTTTTTATATTCAATCAAAGGATTTTTTATATCAATCAAAGATTGGTATCCATCAATCAAAGGATTTTTTTTTCCATCAAAGATTGGTCGCCATCCATTCATGGATTTTTTATATCCATCAAAAATTGGTCGCCATCCATTCATGGATTTTTTATATTCTTTAAGTAGATTTTTTAGTTTTCCGCGTTTTTCCGGAAAAAAATCAGGTAAAGATCTTTTCGCATGAACAAACGGGACGTAAAACAGACGTACCGGTTTTCTGCCTGACAGGGATGGAAAGCGTTCATTGAGCAGGGGGCGGCGTTCCTTGAGCGCGCCTGTCGATAACCGAAGGACGGCGGATTTATTCTCCCCACGTATGATAAACGATCATTCTTTTGCCGCCGGATTCTAACAGAACAAAACCATTCTTTTCCGTTTCCCTTGCATTTCCCGGCTCAACAGCTATCCAGCCCGTCGTAAAAACATATATTTGATAAACGCTTCCCATATCCAAAAGCGGAATAATATGATCTTCAAGTATCCGAAATGAATAGTCCGTTTTACCGTAATTTGTTAAAATCAGAATAGAATCATTCGAAAACAGCAAACTGTCTGCAATAAGCCATCCGTTTGAACGGGAATAATCCATTATATTTTCCGTATCGAACAGCTTTATCTTATTACTTTCCCACACTATTTTCCGGTATCCGCCCCAAGGTCCCTGATCGCTTTCTTTTTCCTGAATAAACTGCTTTTGATACTCGTTCCAAAAACCGGCAGGAACCAGTTTAGCGCACGAATCATGCATAATCAAACACGCTAAGCCTAAAAGTATCCCCGTTAGTTTTTCTTTTTTCATATTGCCATACGCCTCCTTAATCTTGCTGAATATTTACCGGCAAATTTATCTATTCCCTTGTAAAACTTTATATTTTCATCACTAAAAACCTTCTGCGTTCCGAACAGAGCGTAAGTTACCGGGCAAACCTGCTATTCGGCGCAGGGCAGGGCAGGGGAGCGTTACCTGCGCGACGTACCACTAAAGGATACCTGCAAAGGATGTATTTGATAAGTAAATAAATCGTTACCTTTGTAAACAATAATTATAACGTTACATATTTTAATTTGAAAAATGGAATATAATTTCAGGGAAATAGAAAAGAAGTGGCAGGAATACTGGAACGCCCATAAGGTTTATCAAGTAAAAGAAGATGAAAGTAAACCTAAATATTATGTGTTGGATATGTTTCCTTATCCGTCCGGAGCAGGACTGCATGTAGGACATCCGCTGGGTTATATAGCATCTGATATTTATTCGCGTTATAAAAGGTTATGCGGTTTCAATGTTTTGCATCCGATGGGATACGACGCTTACGGGCTTCCGGCAGAGCAATATGCTATCCAAACCGGACAGCATCCGTATATTACTACCAGAAAGAATATAGAACGATATCGCGAACAATTGGATAAAATAGGCTTTTCGTTTGACTGGAGCCGCGAAGTGCAAACCTGCGATCCCGCTTATTATCACTGGACGCAATGGGCGTTTATTCAAATGTTTAACAGCTATTATTGCTACGACGCACAGCAGGCGCGCCCGATTGAAGAATTGATAGAAGCGTTTGAACAGGTTGGCGCCAAACCGCTGCACGCGGCCTGCAGCGAAGAGTATACATTTACGGCCGGCGAATGGAAAGAAAAAAGCGTATGCGAAAAACAGAAAATATTGATGAACTACCGGATAGCTTATCTGGGCGATACGCTGGTTAACTGGTGTTCGACGCTGGGAACTGTCCTGGCCAACGACGAAGTGATTAACGGACTTTCCGAAAGAGGCGGATATCCTGTGGAACAAAAAATGATGCGCCAATGGTGTTTGCGCGTTTCGGCTTATGCGCAACGTTTATTGGATGGCCTGGACAGTATAGACTGGACGGAGTCGTTAAAAGAAACGCAGCGCAACTGGATAGGCCGGAGCGAAGGGGCCGAAATGCGCTTTAAAATGAAAGATTCTCCCGTAGAATTTACCGTTTTTACTACCCGCGCCGATACTGTCTACGGCGTTACCTTTATGGTTTTGGCGCCCGAAAGCGAACTGGTTGATTTGCTTACTGCAAAAGAACAGCGGTCGGAGGTAGAAAAATATGTAGAAGCTGCCAAAAAGAAAACAGAACGCGAACGCATGGCCGATAAAAAAGTAACGGGAGCGTTTACAGGTTCGTACGCCGTCAATCCCGTAACCGGCGAAGCGATTCCCGTTTGGGTAAGCGATTATGTTTTGGCAGGATACGGCACCGGAGCTATTATGGCCGTACCGGGACACGACAGTCGCGACTATGCTTTTGCCAAACATTTTAATTTACCTGTTATTCCCTTGATAGAAGGTTGCGACGTATCGCAGGAGAGCTTTGACGCCAAAGAAGGCAAACTGATTAATTCTCCGCAAAAGGGCAAAGAAAAAGAGGGTAGCCTGGTACTGAACGGCCTGGAAGTGTATCAGGCTATCGCCAAAACAAAGCTATACCTGGAAGAAAAAGGACTGGGTAAGGTAAAAGTAAATTACCGGCTGCGCGACGCTACGTTCAGTCGCCAGCGGTATTGGGGCGAACCATTCCCCGTTTATTACGACGCAAATGGAATGCCTCAGCCTGTCCCGCTGGATAAATTACCGCTTAAATTGCCGGATGTAGATACGTTTCTTCCCACAGAAACAGGCGAACCTCCCCTGGGGCGCGCCGAAAAGTGGGCGTGGGACAGCGTAAACGGCCAGGTAGTTGAAACGTGGCGGATTGATAACATAACCATTTTCGCGCTCGAACGGAATACCATGCCGGGATTTGCAGGTTCGTCGGCTTATTATATCCGCTACGAAAACCCGCGTAACGGCAAAGCGTTGGTAGATAAAAAAGCAAACGATTACTGGGGGAATGTAGACTTGTACGCAGGCGGCGCCGAACATGCTACCGGACATTTAATCTATAGCCGGTTCTGGAATAAATTTCTTTATGATTCGGGCGTGATTAAAGATGAAGAACCGTTCAGGAAACTGATTAATCAGGGAATGATTCAGGGACGGTCTAACTTTGTATATCGCATAAACAACTCCAATACCTTTGTATCCCTGAATCTGAAAAACGGGTACGAGGTTACGCCTTTACATGTAGACGTAAATATGGTGCATAACGATATACTGGACAGGGAAGCGTTTCGCAACTGGCGTCCGGAATACAAAACCGCCGAATTTATAACGGAAGACGGCAAATACATTTGCGGGTGGACGGTAGAGAAAATGTCTAAATCCATGTTTAACGTAGTGAATCCGGACAATATTGTAGAAAAATACGGAGCCGATACCTTGCGCCTGTACGAGATGTTTTTAGGACCTCTGGAACAGTCCAAACCGTGGGATACAAACGGCATAGACGGCGTGCACCGTTTCCTTAAAAAACTGCTGGCTTTATTCTTCGGCCATACGGATTCGGTAAACGTATCAACCGACAAGCCTGCGGCGGACGAATTAAAATCGCTTCATAAACTGATTAAAAAAGTAACTTTTGATATTGAACATTTTTCTTTCAATACGTCGGTAAGCGCTTTTATGATTTGCATCAACGAATTAACAGCCCTCAAGTGTAACAAACGGGAAATAGTAGAACCCCTGTTAATCCTTTTGTCGCCGTTTGCTCCGCATATAGCCGAAGAATTATGGCATGGAATGGGTAACAAAACTACCATTGTAGAAGCGCAATGGCCCCGCTGCAAGGAAGAATACCTGAAGGAGGATGTAATAACTTATGCCGTTTCGTTCAACGGAAAAACCCGTTTCAACATGGAACTGCCGGCGGGAACAGCGCGCCAGGACGCCGAAAAAGCGGCCTTGACGCACCAAGCCGCCGCCAAATGGCTGGATGGCAAAACGCCTAAAAAAATTATTGTAGTACCCAATAAAATAATAAACATCGTCATTTGATGCAGAAACACATCCGAAAGCTTTTTTATGCCGTTCAGGACTATCTGGTTATCTTCATTGGAACTGCGCTCTACGGGTTTGGTTTCAATGGATTTATCCTTTCCAACGAAATTGTAACCGGCGGCGTAAGCGGTATCAGCGCGCTTATCTTTTTTGCAACTTCCATTCCGGTTTCGGTTTCTTATCTGGTTATCAATCTTGTTTTATTGGCCTTTGCCTTTAAAATATTAGGCCTTAAATTCCTGGTAAAAACTATCTTTGGCGTAATTTCTTTATCTTTTTCCCTGTCTTTTTTTGAATGGCTGCTGGGCGGCGCGCCTGTAATTAAGGATCAACCTTTTATGTCTATCATACTGGGCGGCGGGATATGCGGCGCAGGACTGGGACTGATATTTACGGTAAACGGCAGCACCGGCGGAACGGATATCATTGCCGCTATCATCAATAAGTACAAAAATATTTCCATAGGAACGGGCTTGCTTTTTTTTGATTTCATCATCATCAGTTCTTCGTATTTACTTTTTGAAGATGTGAACAAGATCATTTTCGGGTTTGTCGAAATGGGGGTTAGCAATTATATGCTCGACCGTATCATCAACGCCAATCGCCAGTCTGTTCAATTCCTTATTTTTTCGCAAAAGTACGACGAGATAACGGAGCGTATTATTAAAGATTTGGGAAGAGGCTGCACCTTGCTCGACGGGGTAGGGGGGTACTCCGGCAAACCTACCAAAGTAATTGTATTATTAGCCAAAAAATCCGAATCTGTCGCCATTTTCAGGCTTATAAAAGAAATAGACAGCCAGGCCTTTATCTCGCAAAGCGTAGTAAGAGGGGTATATGGAGAGGGATTTGATCAGATTAAGACTTGATTTTCCGCTTCCCGGCAGGCCTTCTTTTCATTTATACAGAACAAAAAGAAGGGGATGGAAACATTCAGGTAAGATACGTCGAACTCATCTCCAAACAGGGTGTACGCCAGATTGGCGCGCCAAGTAATTTCTATCCCTACCGACGCTATTAACAAAAAGAGAAACAATCCGGAAAGAAAAAAGTAATCCCGCCTGCTTTTCCATTTAAAAGAAGCCCATACGATTAGCGCGGACAGAAGCGCCGCCACGCCTGTATTTCCCTGGCGCGTTTGCTGAAGTATGGGATTGTATTCGGGATGATTCAACAGGCCCTGCTCGCCAAAAAGGAAAGGCAGAAAGGGAACGGTTGCTCCGGCCGCAACCAGTAAAGCGAAACAGAACTTCTTTCTGCCGGGCAATCGTAAAAAATAAGGAAAAAGAAAAAGAAAAAGGGGGATGGCTACCAGCATCTTGGTACATAGAAATAAACCTGCAGCGATGGCTACCGCATAGCTATGCCTGGCCTGCAGGCGACAGTAAAACAGCGAGGAAACGAACAGATAGAGCAGAAGCATATTGCATAATAAATCGCTCCGGACAGAGGCTTCCCACCAAAAGCCGGGCGAAAGAGCCAGTAACAGTATAAAGCCGCCGCCGTTGAGACGCGCGCTGTTGACATAAAGAAACAGAAAGAATACAAACAGACAAAACAACTGTCCGTATCCCGTATCTCCCAGTAAATGAAAAGGAAAATGAAACAATTGCCAAACGGGATAAGGAGAGGCGTATCCTCCCCTGTGGGTAGGCGTGCCGTAAGGGAAAAGGCCATTCTTCAGATTCTCGCTCCAAAAAGCCAGCGCCGACCAGCGGTCTACATCCACCGTATATTTATCGATGAAGCGCATCAGCAAAAAAGCCAGCGCCAAAATAAATGCGGCGACAAGCATGAAAAAATACTTGCTTTGCCGCATGTTTTTATATCGGGTTAGCCTGAAAGCGCCCCATACCAGCGCCGGATAGGCAACCAGTATATACCAAACCGCGCTTCCGCCAAAAGGATTGTACTTAATACAAAAAATAAGGTTTACAAACAGATAGACTGTCCAGGAGAGGATAGTCGTTACTTTGTCTTTGTCGAAGCCTGTTATCCAATGATTCATCCTATAACTTATTCTGAAAGCTGCAAATGTACATAAAAATAAGCGCCTGTAAGCTCTCCGGACAGCAAAAGCTTCATCCGGCGCGCCCCGAAGCCCAGCCGTCGTTCTCCGTACGACTGCCGTCCTGCGAAAGAGCAGGCCTTGACTTTCGCTTATCCCCCGCCGCCGCCGCCGCTTCTTTATGCAGAAACAAAAGCGGCGTCCGGGAAGCGGCGTACGAAAGACAGTCTGCAAAAAATATCAGATTATCATACAGGGCGCAAGCTTGCCATAAGAAAGTTTTGACCAAAATCCCATCTGGGATTTGAGGCAAAACAGTTGGTTTGCCTCCGCTATAACTTGCCATCGGAAGCAAAACAGTTGGTTTGCCTCCTCCTAAAGAAATCAGACCTCCTTCATTGAAATAAAATAAATCAATTCCCGTTATATTTGTCTAAACAATCTATGTATAATAAGCTACTAAAATGATTACTAAACTGGTATTTGCTACCAATAACAAGCATAAACTGGAAGAAGTACGGCATATCATATCCGGTAAAACAGAGATACTTTCCTTAGCCGGTATCGATTGCTGCGACGATATACCCGAAACAGCCGGTACGCTGGAAGGAAACGCTTTATTAAAAGCCCGGTATATCAAACTACAGTATGGATATGATTGCTTTGCCGACGATACAGGCCTCGAAGTAGAAGCGCTGCACAATGCGCCGGGCGTATATTCGGCCCGTTATGCGGGAGAAGGGCATGATGCGGAGGCTAATATGAACAAACTGCTCTGCCAAATGCAGGGGCAAAGCAATAGAAAAGCGCGCTTCCGCACGGTTATCGCGCTTATAATAAAGGATAAAGAATATGTGTTTGAAGGAATCGTCAATGGCTCCATCGTAACAGATAAGAGGGGAGAGGCCGGCTTTGGGTATGACCCGCTGTTTATACCCGACACGTATACCCTGACATTTGCCCAAATGGGGAATGAGCTGAAAAATTTGATAAGCCATCGCGCGTTGGCCGTTAAACAGTTAGCCGCATTTTTATCTACCTTATCCGCAGAATAATGAAACGATTCGTACTTGTATGTATTTGCCTGAACGGTTTGGCGCTAACAGGTTTGGCGCAGAGTACGGGCGCCTGGAGGTCGTATTTGTCGTATCAAAATACGACGTTGATTGCAGAAGGCAACAATCATGTATTTGCCGTGGCCAACGGCTCGCTGTACAGTTATCATAAAGAGGATAAAAGCGTAACCCGCTATGCCAAAGAAACGACGCCTGCCCTGAGCGATAATAATATTACCAACATCCGGTTCGATACCGGCCAAAATATATTGATTATTACCTATCTGAACGGGAATATAGATTTACTGGGCGAGAATACCATAACCAACCTGCCCTTTTTAATGGACGCCAACAGCATTCAGGATAAGGAAGTAAACTACATCTATACCGCTAAAAGTACCGCTTATCTGGCCGCTAAATTCGGTATTTTGGTTATTAATCTTCAGCGAAAAGAAATAAAAGAAACGTATCGCCTGAACACGTCTGTTTCTTCCGTCGTTATAAAAGACGACGCTATCTATGCCGCCACCGGAAACGACGTAATGAAGGCTTTGCTTAACGAAAACCCGATAGACCCTAATAACTGGAAACCTGATGATACCCTGCAGGCCGAAGACAGTATCCGGCAGTTGGCCGTATTTAAAAATACGCTCTGCTTGCTTGTGAAAGGGAAAGGTATTTACTGTCAGTCTGAAAATAATACGCGCCTGTTGCTGGAAAACCAACTGCTTACGGGTATGAAAGTAGAAAACGACCGGCTGCTGGCTCATTCGGCCGACGAGTTATTTATCTATTCTTCGCTTACGGAAAAAGAAAAAGGTACGGTAGGCGATATAAAAGATGTGTCTTCTACCAAAGATAATCAAACATACTGGCTGGCTACCGGCGAAAAAGGAATAACAGGGATAGAAAGAACGGGCGCTAACCAGTATAAACTGATTGTGAGCGACGTAAACAAGAACAGTCCGGTACGTAATTATGCCGATTTTCTTCTGTTCTGTCAGAATAAACTGTACGTGGCTGGCGGGGGGAGATGGGCAGACCGGTTTGACAGAACGGGGACTGTTATGATTTATGATCCGCAGCAACAAAGCTGGAATAATATCCCGCATGTAACCGGATTTGTAGACGCTACCAGCATAGCGGTGGACAAAAATGACGAAAACCATTTTTTTGTTTCTTCCTGGGGAAGGGGTATCTATGAGTTTAAAATGAATGAAATGGTTAAAAAATACGACGAAACCAATTCGCCTCTGCAAGCGGCTGCCGCGGGTGGTATTTATACGCGCGTGGAGGGTCTTTGTTTTGACCGCAGTACTAATTTATGGATGACTAACAGCGGCGTGCCGGATGTTATCAAGGTGTTGAAACCGGACGGAAACTGGGTATCTATCCATATACCGGGAGTGACTAATACGGTGCTGGCAGACAAGATACTGATTGCCGCCAACGGGGATAAGTGGATCAACCTGACGCGGGGCGATAACAGCCATATCAGCGGAATTTTAGTGTTTAACGAACGTACTAATATAGACGACGCTACCGGGTATGATTATCATTCCTTCGGCTCGTTAAACGGACTGCAGGGAAGCGTAGGGGCGTCGGAGTATTTCTGTATAACGGAAGATAAAAACGGCGCGATATGGATAGGTACAAACAGGGGGCCGGTGGTTGTTTACAATGCGGCGGCCGTTTTGACCAGCAAGGATCAGACCAACTTCAGCCGAATTATCCATACCGGCGAAAACGGCGAAAATACCGTCTTCCTGATGGACGAAAGGGTGAAAGCGATAGCGGTAGACGGCGGTAACCGCAAATGGCTGGGAACGGGCAACAACGGACTTTATCTGGTGAATGAAGATGGCGGTAAAATACTGGAACATTTTAAGGCGGAAAACTCGCCCTTATTGTCTAATACGATCGAGAGCCTTGCTATTAATCATCAAACGGGCGAAGTGTTTATCGGTACGGACAAAGGTTTGATTTCTTACCGGGGAGATGCTACGCAAGGGAGCGAAAGTTATGCAAACGTATATGCTTATCCCAATCCCGTACGACCGGATTTTAATCAAAAGGTTGTTATCACCGGCTTAATGGAAAACTCCAGCGTAAAAATTACAGACGTAAAAGGGAATCTTATCTATCAAACTCAATCCGTTGGCGGACAGGTGAGCTGGGATTGCCGGAATACGTATGGCCGTTATGCGGCTTCGGGCGTTTATTTAGTCATAGCCGCTACGCCCGAAGCCAAAGAAAGCGTGGTGACTAAAATTGCCGTCGTGCAATAGGCGGGCGCGCTATAAGCCCAACTGCTTGGACAGTTCCAGCATGCGGCGGACAGGGCGTACCGCTTTTTCACGTATGCTTGCATCTACCGTTATTTCGGGCGTTTCATTCAGCAGGCAGTTATACAGTTTTTCCAGTGTGTTGAGGCGCATAAAGCTGCATTCGTTACACGCGCAGGTGCTGTCGTTGGGCGGAGCGGGAATAAATTCCTTATCCGGGCTTTGCTTTTTCATCTCATGAATCACGCCGCTTTCCGTTGCAACAATAAATTGTTTCTTTCCCGACTGAATCGTATATTTCAGCAAGGCGGCCGTAGAGCCTACAAAATCGGAAACCTGTATCACCGGCTGTTTACATTCGGGATGCGTAATGATGGCCGCTTCGGGATAGCGTTTTTTCAATTCTATTATCTTTTCCAGCGAAAACTGTTCGTGCACATGGCATGCGCCGTCCCAAAGCAGCATATTCCGGCCGGTCAGGCTGTTGATATAGTTCCCCAGATTTTTATCAGGCCCAAATAATATGTTTGTATCCTTCGGAAAGCTCTCTACTATCTGCCTGGCGTTGGTCGAGGTTACTACCACGTCTGTCACGGCTTTCACGGCGGCTGTGGTATTAACGTACGAAATTACCGTATAACCGGGATACCGGCTCGCCCAGTCGGCAAACCGGTCGGCCGGACAACTGTCGGCAAGCGAACAGCCGGCGTTTAAATCGGGCGCCAGCACCTTTTTGTCCGGGCAAAGTATCTTGGCCGTCTCCCCCATAAAATGAACGCCGCAAAGCGCTATTATATCCGCCGTCGTTTGGGCCGCCCATTGCGCCAGGGCCAGGCTGTCTCCCACGCAGTCGGCTATATCCTGTATCTCGCCTGTCTGATAGTAATGGGCCAGGATCACCGCATTTTTTTCTTTTCGCAATCTGTTTATTTTTTCCTTCATAACAGGCCAAAGTTACAATATTCTTCGTTACGTTCCCCAAACCGTCTGTTTTTAAGTTTTCCACTATACATAATATATATGTATTTTTTAATTTAAAAATAAATCTCTTATGATGATGATAATAGGCTGTTGAAACAGTTCATTGTTTTATCCCGATATATTTGTTTGTTTCGTTGTTAGTACCATAACCACTAGTTATGGATAGGTTATAAACAGCCGGCGCATCCCTTTACAGCCTGATCAGCTACTATTTACCGTTTTTTTAAACAGCATGCTGATAAACTCCGGTATCGATAAAATAAAATCAGTCAAAGCCGGTTTGCCGGTGGATAGCATGCTTGGAATGGCGTGATAAGTAAACGCTAAAAAGTTTTGCGTATCCGGATAACGGGCCTGTATATAAATGTCTGAATTATACAATACAAAGTTTCTGCTTTCTATTCACCGCTTATCAGAATCTTTTGAACAGGGTTTCAACATGAAATCACTACTTTTACAGCCTGATAGATAAAAGATAATGCGCAAGTTAAAGATTACAGAGTTAAACAGGCTTACTGCCGAAGCGTTTAAAAGCAGCCGGAAGATTCCCCTGATAGTGGTGTTAGACCACGTAAGAAGTTTGAACAATGTAGGTTCGGTATTTCGTACGGCAGACGCTTTTCGCGTAGAGGCCGTTTATCTCTGCGGAATAACAGCCTGCCCGCCGCATCCCGAAATTCATAAAACAGCCCTTGGAGCGGAAGACGCAGTAAACTGGATCTATTATAAAGATACCCTGCAAGCAGTAAACAAATTAAAAAAAGACGGATACATACTATGCGCCGTAGAGCAAGCCGAGGGAAGCGTCATGCTCGACAGGTTTGCCGCCGAAAAAGAAAGGAAATATGCCGTTATCTTTGGCAATGAAGTAAAAGGCGTTCAGGAAGAAGTCATAAATACCTGTAACCTGTGTATTGAAATACCCCAATATGGAACCAAACATTCTCTCAACGTGTCGGTATCAGCCGGCCTTGTAATATGGGACTTATACAAGCAACTGTCAGATTAAGCCGTTTTCAACCAGCGTTACAACGCGTTCAGTCATAACGTCTGCCCCTTTCGGATCATATTCGGTTTTCAGGCTTGCGCCAAACATGCCGGCAAATACATTCCACACCCCTGCGCGGAAACTCCCCAGATAAGCCTTCAATATAGTATAGCTGGATTGATTACACTCCCTGTCTATCAGTTTAATTAACAGCTTTCCCTGCGAAAAAGTAAATTTTTTCAGTTCAGGCTTATACTGTTTAAACAAGTCCTTCTCCATTTTTTTCAGATGCCTCTCTCTCGATTTGTCGTCGGGCAACGTTTCCATATACTCATACGTCTCTATCAGCGTATCATAAATCAGCTTGGCATACGGAAGCGTACGTTTCACATCCCTTACCAGCCTGGTATATTTCTCCTCTTCCTTTTTATTTTTAAAGCGAATATCCGGATACACATAAACAGCCCTCAGATGTACAATCGCTATCGTATCGCCCTTATCTATATACGCCCTCTGTACGTCGGCAGGAATCGCATTCATCTTAATTTGTTGCGCATACCCCTCCATACAACACGCCATACATACCGCCCCTATCGCCCATTTTACTTTATTCATCGCATGCAAAAATAAAGGATTTATTATAAGAATCATTTTATTTTAGACTATTTGACTAAAAATACA
>JAIRYL010000123.1 GCA_031267775.1 Tannerellaceae bacterium | reverse complement strand
GTATCAGGCGCTTCTTGCATGGGTAGAATGATTGCCGTGCCTTTTTTTCGTTCGATTTATTTTAATTCTTCATTCTTCATTTTTAATTCTTCATTCTCCATTCCCCCTTGCGGGACGCGAGGGACTGCGTGGGGTGGCCGTTTTTAAAGCGTTATTGCGGGATTAGGGAGATGTTATTTTCTTTTGCAAAAATTTCCTGTATCGTCATCAGTTCTTTATTTACCTGGTCGTATTTATTCTGTATGGATACTATTTTATCATATATTTCATCATACGCGGCTTGTATTTGCTCTTCGTCTTCTATGTCGTCCACTCGTTTGTATTCGTTGATCGCGCTTGTAAATCCGGGAATAAATTCGGTTTCGATCAACTTTAACAGTTCAAGCGATTTTGCTTTTAACTGTTCTCCCGATTTACAGTTCAATGCAGAAATTGTACGGGCGCAGTAGATTAGATTCTGTCTTAAAGAATCCAAGGTTAGTAATGCATTATCATATTCGCTATCATACATCAAATCGGCCACGACTTTTAATTCATTTTCTACTTTTTCCAATCCGCCAATAATTGTATCATTGAATTTTACGGTACTGCTTCCGCATGATGCAAGCAAAAGGGACAGGGTTGCTACTATTAGATATAACTTTTTCATTTTCATTCTGTTGTGAGATTTATGGATAAGCGACGCTTGTGATTATCCAGATACAAAATTATAAATTATTTCACGACCGGCCGATACAAAAAGGCTGTTTTCATGAAAAAGAAGTAACGCATACAGGGAGATATGGCGGAAAGATGAATAAATAAGAATATGATAATCAGATTGTTCAATAAAATGCGGCAGATTTTTTGCACGAGAGATTTGGATAGTAAAGAAAAATACGTACTTTTGCAGCCGGGTAAGTCCTACACGGCATGCTCCCTCGGAACTCCCCCAGGGCTTGACCGCAGCAAGGGTACTTGGTTGTAGCGGCGCGATGTAGTAAGCTTACCCACCTGCCTCTTTCGCTCAATTGGCCGGAGCGCTTGATAGGTTTATCGGGGCGTTGGTTCGAATCCGACAGGAGGCTCGAAAAAAGGGAATCATAACAGGTTTCCTTTTTTTATTGTATCAGCCTTTGTTTGCGTATTGTTAATAAAAAGAGTACATTTGCGTTTCTACAAACGAGTAAATAATGGAAGAAAATAAGAGTCTGCTGCTGAAAAGCGCTATGTTTTATGGTTTGCTGTTGGGTATTTTCTGGGCTATAAAGTATGTTTTTTTTATTTTAGGGACAACCGTGCTTTCCCTGATGATTGTTTACTGGATTTTAACGCCTCTTACGCTGGCGCTTGCTTACATCTTTACGAATACGTATAAATTTTTGACGGGTGGAAGGATCAGTTTTTTTCATGGCTGGCAATTCGGGGTTTTGCTTTATTTTTTTGCCGCCCTGATCGTTTCGCTGGAACATTATGTGTTTTACCGGCATATTGCTTCGCCCGACTTTATTTCGTCGTCGATGGATCAGGCGGTCAGTCTGATGAAAGACTGGAACCTTGACGCGCATGTGGAAGAGGCGCTGGATAAAATGGCGACGCCTACTCCTATCCAAATGGCTATTCAGGGAATATTTAATAATGTATTCTATGGTTTTATACTATCCATACCTGTAGCAGCGCTATTATGCCGAACCGATTCAACAAGACTTATTAACAGAAACAAGCAAGGAGGAGAGAACCTGTAATGGATATATCGATCGTTATCCCTTTATATAATGAAGCCGAGTCGCTGCCGGAATTAGAAGCGTGGATTGAACGGGTGATGAAAGAGCATGCTTTCAGTTACGAAATTATTTTTGTAAATGATGGGAGCACAGATCATTCATGGGAAGTAATTAAGGAGCTTCGGCAAAAATCGCCTGAGGTAAAAGGCGTTAAATTTCGTCGTAATTATGGGAAATCGCCTGCTTTACAGTGCGGTTTCCAGCGAGCAAAAGGCGACGTGGTTATTACTATGGACGCTGATTTACAGGATAGTCCCGACGAGATACCCGGTTTATACCGTATGATAAAAGAAGAGGGTTACGATATGGCGTCGGGCTGGAAAAAGAAGCGTTACGACCCGTTGAGTAAAACGATTCCCACTAAATTATTTAACGCTACGGCGCGTAAATTCTCCGGGATTCAGTTACACGATTTTAATTGCGGGCTTAAATCGTACAAGAATATAGTGGTTAAAAATATAGAGGTATATAACGACATGCACCGGCATATACCTTATATGGCTAAAATTGCGGGATTTGGCAAGATAGGCGAAAAGGTTGTTCAGCATCAAGCCCGTAAATACGGGAGCACCAAGTTTGGGCTGGATCGTTTTGTAAACGGTTATCTTGATTTAATTACGCTTTGGTTTACGTCGAAATTCGGAAAAAAGCCCATGCATTTTTTTGGATTATGGGGCAGCGTGATGTTTGTTATCGGGTTTATGGCTTTAGCTTATGTGCTGATTATGAAATTACTTTCTATCCTGTCCGGCGATTTGCGCCCGCTTGTAACCTATTCGCCTTATTTTTACATATCGCTTACGGCTATGATATTGGGAACGCAATTGTTTCTGACGGGATTTCTGGGCGAACTGATTGCCAGAGATTCACCCAAACGGAATCGATATCAAATAGAAGAAGAGATATGAAAAGCCAGGAATTACGCAGGTTAGCGCCGGAACTTGATTCGCTTCGGCTGGGCAGCGGGTGGAGTATGGAGGATTTGGGCAAGCCTCAAATTATGGTTGAAAGCAGTTTTGGACACAGTCATCCCGGAAGCGCTCACTTAGACAAGCTGGTAGAAGAGGCCGGCAAAGGCGTAAACGACGGAGGAGGGAAGGCCGCCAATTACTATGTAACAGACATTTGCGACGGCGAAGCCCAAGGGCACGACGGTATGAATTATTCGCTTGTATCACGCGAAGTAATGGCTGCGATGATTGAGATTCATGCCAAAGCGACGCCATTTGACGCGGGTATCTTTATAGCCAGTTGCGACAAATCGGTTCCGGCTCATTTGATGGCAATTGCCCGTATTAATATGCCTTCCGTATTTATTCCCGGCGGTATTATGAGGGCGGGGCCTGATTTGTTGACGCTTGAACAAATCGGCGCGTATCATGCCCGGTTTGTCCGCAAGGAAATAACCGAAGAGCAGTTTATGAGCTACAAACGCGACGCCTGCCCGGATTGCGGCGCGTGCTCGTTTATGGGAACGGCGTCTACCATGCAGGTAATGGCCGAAGCGCTGGGAATTGCCATGCCAGGCTCGGCATTAATCCCTACGCATGTACATTATTTAAAAGACAGTACCCGTCGGGCGGGCGAGCGGGCTATTTCATTAGCAAACGAAGCGTTACTGCCGTCTGAAATCATGACGTATGAAGCTTTTGAGAACGCGATTATGGTACATGCGGCCATTGCGGGTTCCAGCAACAGCCTGCTGCATCTTCCGGCCATTGCGCATGAATTAGGGATAACGCTTTCTCCCGACTTGTTTGACAAAATCCATCGAAAGATACCATTCCTGTTAAATATACGCCCCAGCGGTTACTGGCCCGGCGAATACTTCTGGTATGCGGGAGGAACGCCGGCCATTATGGAAGAAATCAAAGATTTTCTACACTTAAACGTACGCACCGTAACGGGAAAAACGCTGGGCGAGAACCTTGACGTTCTGCGTCAGACCGGTTTTTACGAAGGTTGCGCCAAATATCTTCCGTCGTTGGGCGTTAAAACAAGCGATATTATTAAACCGCTTGGCGCCCCTATCCGTCCGCAGGGCGCAATCGCTATTTTAAAAGGGAATCTGGCGCCCGAAGGAGCCGTGGTAAAACATGCCGCCGTTTCGCCCAAACTGATGCAGGTTACGCTGCATGCAAGGGTGTTTAACTGTGAAGAAGATGCGCTTGAGGCTGTATTGAAGAAAGAAATCCATCCGGGCGAAGCGGTCTTTATCCGTTATGAAGGTCCGAAGGGAAGCGGCATGCCGGAGATGTTTTATACCACCGAAGCGATTGCTTCCGATCCGGAATTAATTGAAACGGTGGCTTTAATTACCGACGGGCGTTTCTCCGGGGCTACGCGCGGGCCGGCTATCGGCCATGTTTCGCCCGAAGCGTCGGAGGGAGGGCCTATTGCATTGGTGGAAGAAGGAGATTTGATCCATATTGATATACCTGCTCGCAAACTGGATATAGCAGGCGTTGCCGGAGCGCCTAAAAGTATAACGGAAATGGATGCGATACTTGCCGAACGCCGGGAAAAATGGGAACAGCCGGCTTCGCGCTACAGCGGCGGTATTTTACGTATTTACACCCGGAACAGCGTATCGCCGATGAAAGGCGGGTATATGTAGCGCAAGGGTTAAAAAAAATGATTCAGATGAAAAAAAGAGTTTGGTTTACAGTAAGCGTCTGCTGGTTAGGGTTATTGGCTTGTACCAATAAAGCAGACTATTTTGAAGAGAGCGGTTCGGTATTTCATACATTATATACTATCAAGTATCAGTCCCCCCGGTTGCTGACGGAAGAAATAGACAGGGAGCTTCAGGAGTTCAATCTGTCGCTGAATCCGTTCAACCCCCATTCCATTATAGCCAAAGTGAATCAGAACGAGCCTGTTGAAGCAGACGAATGGTTTACAGAAGTATTCAATAAAGCGCAGGAAATATCGGAACGAACGAACGGGGTTTTTGACGCAACGGGCGCTCCGCTGTTTAATCTCTGGGGATTCGGATTCAGTAAAACGGATAGCGTAACGCCTCAACTGATAGACAGTATAAAGACGTTTGTAGGCTATAAACGAATATGGCTGGAAGATAAGCGCGTTGTAAAAGACGATCCGCGCGTTATCCTTAACTTTTCGGCCATAGCCAAAGGGTATGCCTGCGACGTAATAGCCCGTTTGCTTGAACGGGAGGGGGTAACGAATTATATGGTAGAGATAGGCGGCGAAGTGGCTATGAGAGGCGTTAATCAAAATGGCGTCTGCTGGCGTATCGGCGTCAATAAGCCGGAAGACGACCCGAACGGGATAAACAGGAGTATTGAAGATATGGTGCAGCCCTGCAGGAAATGCGGCATAGCCACGTCGGGGGATTACCGGAACTTTTATGAAAAAGACGGCAAAAGATATGGCCATACCATTGACCCGCGCACCGGTTATCCCGCCGGTCAAAATATCCTTAGCGCAACCATTGTGGCCGAAAACTGTATGACTGCCGACGGATATGCTACCGCCTTTATGGCGCTGGGTTCGGAAGGGGCGATAGAATTGGCCAAATCTACCCCCGAAATAGACTATTACCTGATTTATCTTGACAGGGAAGGCAGGCGACAGATTACCTATTCTGCCGGCATGCTGGGTTATCTTCCAAACCGGAAGGCTTTGGATACTTTGGAGCATCCATCTCTTTAGCCTCTCCTTAGTCTCTCTTTAGCCCGACCGTTAAAATTTCAACAGCTCCTGATAGAGCCGCTGAACGGGTAAGCCCATCACATTGTAGAACGAGCCTTGAATAGCTTCTACCGCCACATAGCCTATCCATTCCTGTATGCCGTAAGCTCCCGCTTTGTCGTAGGGGCGACAGGTATCGATATAATAGATTATATCTTCTTCGTCGAGGGGGGCAAAACGTACGGTTGATACGACAGAAAAAGAAACCGATTTGCTTTGCGCGGTAAGGCATACGCCTGTTATTACTTCATGCGTTTTTGCGGAGAGCGTTTGAAGCATGCGGAACGCGTCGGCTCGATCTGCCGGTTTTCCCAATATCTGATTATTTATACAGACAATGGTATCGGCCGTAATCAATAATTCGTTTTTTTGCAACGCGGGGAGGTATGCTTTTGCTTTCTTGGCGGCGACATAGAGCGCAATTTCATTGGATTGTAAGGAATCGGGATATGATTCGTCCAAACCGGGCGTTGTTTTTACTTCAAAAGATATGCCTAATCCCGACAGTAATTCTTTTCGGCGGGGAGAATTAGAAGCCAGTATAATTTTATATCGATGCAGATTGGCAAGCATACAGGGGGGGTACAGGTTTTAACAACTACCAGATAAAAGCGTCTTCTTCGCTCATCCAGCTTCCCTGCGCTATCATGGTTTGTTCTATCACATCCCTCGCCACCCCTTCGCCTCCCTTGCGGCGAGAGATATACTGTACAATTCCTTTTATTTCGGGAACAGCGTCTGCCGGCGCGACAGCCAAGCCTACGCGCAGCATGATTTCTAAATCCGGTATGTCGTCGCCTGCATACAAGACTTCTTCTTCCTTCAAACCGGTTTTACGGATGAAGTTGTTAAAGTCTTTTATTTTCCGTATGCTCTGCATATATATGTGCTGTACGCCTAATTTGGAAAAACGCAAACGCACGGCCTCTGAACGCCCGGTGGTTATAATAGCAATCTGAAATCCTTTCCTGGCAGCCATATGAATGGCATATCCGTCTTTTGTACTAATCGTTCGCGCGGGTTCGCCGTTCGGGTATAAAGAAATTACTTCGCGGGAAAGAACTCCGTCTACGTCAAACACAAATGCTTTTATCTTCGTTAAATCATAGTTAATACTGCTCATGCTGAAGTTTTTCCTTGTAAATATTCTGGCTGATTAATCTGTAAATGGTTTGCATGCCCGGGTCTGACAGCATAGCCATTTGTTTCTCTATAATATCTTTATCAAAACGGACGGCAGGGCCTGTTTGCGCCTCATCGGGAGATATTTCGAACAATTTCCGGGTCGTTTCCGTAATTAAAGGTAAAAGCACATCGTACGATATACCTTGCTCTTCCAGGATTTTACTGGCCAGCAAATACATGTGATTGGTAAAATTACAGGCAAAAACGGCGGCGAGGTGGAGGTGTTTGCGTTTTTCGGAGTCTAACTCCTGTACGTTGCCTGAAAGCGCAATGGCTACCTTCTTCAGCATCTTCATATCGTCCGGGTTATTCACTTCAAGAAAAATCGGCGCCTGGTCTAACTTCACCCGTTTTTTCTTGGAGAAAGTTTGTAAGGGATAAAACACGCCATATCTCCTTGCATGTCCTTCAAATATCTGCATGGGTACGCTACCTGCGGTATGCACCCACATGCCGTCGTTCGGTTTCATCCGATCGATTACTTCCGGCAGGGCCGTATCCTGGAGAGAAAAGATATATAAATCTGCATCGGGAAGAATCTCGTCGACTTGAATCGTCCACTGACAGTTCAGTTTCTTAGCAAGAGATTCGGCGCTATCTTGCGAACGACTGTAAACCTGCGCAACAGTCATTCCGGCCCGTTGCATTTCAAGTGATACGCAGGTGGCAAAATTACCTGCTCCTATAAATACGATTTTCATGCTTGTAGGTTTTTAAAACTCCGCTTTTACTATATTTGTTTGTTCGAGTAATAATTATCGACTCATAATATTACACGTATCCCCGTCGCGGCTTAATCGATACCAACACATTATCCATTTTTCTTTTCTTTTTGAATTTTCTTTGGTTACAAAGATAATGACTGGGATGTTATGTTCTCCCTTTTTGCGCAAAAATAAATTTAACCCAACGTTTGCGTACCGCCGGCTTTTTTTAGCTTTCTACATACGCTTCCGCCTTTTTTCCCGTTAATACCATGTAACAGAAAAACAGCTTATGAAACTTCGCGCTTTAGTTGCACTGGTATTTATCTTATTATCTGTAACGGGTTTTGGGCAAAACCGGATAAAAATAACCGGCAATGTTCGGGATGCAGAGGGCAATCCCCTCGAATTGGCCGTGGTTCAAGTAAAAAACACAATGACCGGCGCTATTACAAACGAGAAGGGTTTCTACACGCTGTCTGTTTCTGCGTCGGATTCGCTTACACTGGTATTTTCGTGTTTAGGCTTTAACAAGGCGGAACGCATCATTCCGTCTGCGCAAACCGATATGCGGCTGAACGTACAAATGAATCATGCTTCTTTTTCTCTGGGCGATATATCCATTACGGCTGCGCGAAGACAGATCAATACGCTGGAATATATTGACGCCAATAAAATAAGACTTCTCCCCGATCCTGCCGGAGGAAGCATCGAAAGCCTCGTCGTTACCCACGCCGGCGTTTCGTCCAGCAATGAATTAAGTTCGCAATATTCTGTACGCGGGGGCAGTTATGACGAAAATATTGTGTATGTAAACGGTTTGGAAGTATTCCGGCCTTTACTGATCCGTTCGGGTCAACAGGAGGGATTAAGCTTTGTGAATCCTGATTTAACAGAAGCGGTTAACTTCTCGGCCGGAGGTTTTGAAGCGCGATATGGCGATAAAATGAGTTCCGTACTGGATATTACGTATAAAAAACCTGAAAAATGGGAAGGTTCTGTTTCCGGAAGCTTGCTTGGGGCAAGCGCTTATACGGGGAGTGCTACCGGCAAATTCACACAGGTAAGCGGTTTGCGCTATAAAACCGGCCGGTCTCTGCTGAAAACAATGGATACGAATGCGGAATATAATCCGAACTTTATAGACTTACAAACGTATATGACGTATGAGTTTGCTCCTAAATGGGAAGTGAATTTCCTGGGAAACTTATCTGCGAATCATTTTAATTTTACTCCCCATAGCCGGGAAACGACGTTTGGTACGACCAAAAACATTCAGAATTTCAAAGTCTATTTTGAGGGGAAAGAAAGAGATAAATTCCAGACTCTTTTCGGCGCGCTCACCTTAAAACATAATCCGACAGAGAACACGGAAGCGGGCTTGCAGGCGTCGGCCTTTAACAGCCGGGAGGAAGAAAGCTATGATATATCGGGTACTTATTGGTTGAACCGGAATAACGATCAACAGACGCCCGACGGCGCCGACGATATGTCTCCCCTTTCGGTAGGGCATTATCATGAACATGCAAGAAACCGGCTACAAGCAAGCGTGATAAACGTGGGGCATTATGGCTGGACCCGCATAAAAAGCAATACGGTAAAGTGGGGGGCTACCGCTCAGTTTGAAAACATAAACGACCGGATCAGCGAATGGGAAAAAAGAGATTCCGCCGGTTACTCCATGCCTCATGCGCAAGAGGGAGTAGCGGTTTTTTCCAACCTTTATTCGACCAACGAATTGAGGAGTACGCGTATGTCGGCGTATATTCAGGATATATTCAAATTCCGCACGCCTCAGGGATTATTCACGCTGACCGGCGGTATACGCGGAAGTTACTGGACGTATAACCGGGAGTTTATCTTCAGTCCGCGCGCTTCTGTGGGTTTTATTCCTAATTTTAATCAGGATTTAACGTTTCGTCTGGCGACAGGCGTTTACTATCAGCCACCTTTCTACAAAGAACTGCGCGTTATAACCAAAGACAAGGAAGGAAACGATTTGATAAGGCTTAACGATGCGCTTCAATCGCAACGTTCCATCCATTTTATACTAGGGGGGGATTATGCGTTTAAGGCGGTAGAACGAAATTTTAAGTTTACAGCCGAATTATATTATAAAAAACTGGACGATTTAAATCCTTATACGGTTGATAACGTAAAAATCCGTTACTATGGCGAAAACTGCGCCAAAGGATACGCTATGGGTATAGATCTGAAGTTTTTCGGCGAATTTGTGCCGGGAACAGACTCGTGGATAAGTCTTTCTTTCATGAAAGCTCAACAAACCATACACGAAACGACAAAAGCTCCGCTCCCTAACAATCCCGGCTATAACCTGTCGCTTTTTTTCCAGGATTATTTTCCCGGTTATCAACGCGTCAAACTTAACCTACGCGGTATCTTATCAGGACGTTTGCCGGTTACGGCGCCGCGTACAGGATACGAAGAGCGTTATTTCCAAACAAGTCCTTATCGCCGGATCGACTTGGGAATGTCTTACCAGCATTTTAAAAATATATGGTTCGGGGTTGATATTTTCAATCTCTTCGATATTAAAAACACAAGTTCATATTATTGGATCAGCGACGCCAACAACCAATCGGCCGCCGTACCTAATTACCTGACCGGACGGCAATTGAACTTCCGGTTGATTGTGGATTTCTAACCTTAAATCGTCTCTCTCCCCTCTCCTATTTTTTCACAAAGGCGTCTTTTACTAAAAGGTATCCAGCCGCTCCGCAAAAGGCTAAAAATACGAAGCCGACTAATATTAGCGCTCTACGGGGCGAGGACTTTTTCAGGGGGACGGCGGCGGGTTCGATTACTGTGTAGACGGGGGTTTGTTCCTGGATGCGGAGTTTGTTTTGTTCCAGTTGCTGGGCTAAGGTGTTATATACGCCGAAGGCTAAGGACATCTCGTTTTGAAGACGGATTTGCTCCGTGCGATAGGTGGCGGAGATGATGTTCTTGTTGCCGTCTTCAAATTTGGCGTAGGATTCCTGTGCTTTATAATAGGTTTCTTTGGCGTCTGTGTAGGCTTTTTCGGTGAAATCGTAGTCCTGCTTGGCTTTTTGGGTGCGGTAGCTGGTTATGTAGTTTTGTAAGCGTTCTACGATTATTTTTGCTATCTGCGCCGAGATTACCGGGTCTTGCATTTCTACGGATGCGGTGATCACGAATGTTTTTTTGTCGACGGATACGGAGATTCGTTCCTGCAATTTTTCGATTACTTTTTCTTCATCCTCTGTTAGCCGGATAATATCGGATTCGCTTGTCCCTTGCTCTTCTTCTGTTAAAAAACCTTTTATCCATTTTAGCAATTCAAAAGGAGCTTTGATGATATAGTTCCACCAGGCGCTTTTCTGATACTCAAACATGTATTCGTAAAAGGTGGTCGTCAGCTCTTTCCTTGAATCTGTTACCTGTAACGGGAACAGTTCCAGCAGGAAGGGGATGCTTCTTACTACATCCGGATATAAATCGGGCGAGATGGCGTCCGCCGTAGCTGCCGATCCTATATTTACGCCGGCCATCGCCGCCAGGCCGCTCAAACCGCTCATCCGTTTGGAGGCGTCGGCTAATTCGGGAGCCAGCTTTACCGTTGTTGCGTATTCTTTCGGTAGACTGAAGGCTACTATTAATGCCGCTAAAACGGCTATACCGCATATTTTCAGGATGAATCTGCGTTCGCTCCAGAACTTTTTTGCTAATTCTATCAGGTCTATTTCCTGCTCCTGGATTGGTTGGTTTGTCGTCATACCGGATTATTTTGTCAATGTATTAATTATTGAAGTCGCCATGGCCGCTACGGAGGTGGTTGAGGTCGCTATGCTTAACCGTTCGGCCAATGTCATACGGTTTTCCCAGTCGCGCTTGGCCGGGATTACTATTTCGCAGCCCGGCTCTATTTTCGGGTATTTCTTCAGGAAGATTAGCGTGCGTTTAGTCGTAGCAACCTTTCCGTTCATGTAGATTACTAACGGGTATTTGCGGGCTATGTCGGTGTAGCCGCCGGCGCTGGACAGGCCGTCCTTTACGCTCATCCCTCTC
>JAIRYL010000079.1 GCA_031267775.1 Tannerellaceae bacterium | reverse complement strand
GCATACCATTCGCCGCGTTTTACGATAACGATATACAGAAAGTATTTGTCTTTATCGATAAAGGAATAGATACCTTCGGCGCTTTTTAAAGAAACCACCCTTTCGGACGAATCTCCTCCTGCTACTATGGCAATATATTTTTTCATTCGTATGATTCGTTCGTATGTGCGTAGGTCCGCCACTTGCTTATCAACAGCTCCATGTCGTCGGGAAGTTCGGAATCGAAAAACATTTCTTCTTTGGTTCTGGGATGAACAAATCCCAGTGTTTTTGCATGTAAAGCATGACGCGGACAAATCTCAAAACAATTGTGTATAAACTGTCTGTACCGGGTAGAGTTCCTGCCTTTAAGAATAACGTCGCCGCCATACCGGATATCGTTAAACAACGGATGGCCGATGTGTTTCATGTGGACGCGGATCTGATGCGTCCGTCCTGTTTCAAGGCTGCATTTTACCAGG
This sequence comes from Tannerellaceae bacterium, assembly GCA_031267775.1. Classification (GTDB taxonomy): domain Bacteria; phylum Bacteroidota; class Bacteroidia; order Bacteroidales; family Tannerellaceae; genus DFXE01. The sequence goes on along the minus strand of JAIRYL010000079.1, from coordinate 18,715 downwards.
CAGACGTATCCCAGCCTTTCCATCGTTTGATAATGCGTAACAGCCGGCTTACCATAGTCGCCTTCCGGAAAAACAGTCATGCGCGTCCGGTCATAAAGGTTACGGCCTATATACCCTTCGATACGGCCTCCCTCGTCTTTTACGATACCCCATACCAGCGCGCGATATTCGCGTTTGGTCGTTTTGTTATAGAATTGAAGACAAAGGTTTGTTTTAGCCTCCAGCGTCTTAGCCACGACAAGCAAGCCGGACGTATCCTTGTCTATCCGGTGCACCAGTCCGAAATTTGAATCGTTCGGATTAAAATCGGGCGTATCTTTCAAATAATAAGCCAGCGCATTCACCAGTGTTCCCGTATAATTTCCGTAACCGGGATGAGCCACCAGTCCCGGAGGTTTGTTTACCACCAGCAAATCATCGTCTTCATATACAATATGCAAGGGAATATCTTCGGGAATAATTTCAAACTCATGCCGCGGGCGAGACATGACAATCGAGATAATATCGAGCGGCTTTACTCTGTAATTACTTTTTACCGATTTATCATTTGCCAGAATACAACCGGCGTCGGCCGCTAATTGAATACGGTTGCGGCTTGAGCCGGCCATTCTGTCCGACAGGAATTTGTCTACCCGTAAAAGAGCCTGTCCTTTGTCGGCTGCAAAGCGAAAATGCTCGTACAGTTGCGCCTCCTCTTTACCTTCCGCAGGCTTTAGCAGGTCTTCCGGCTCATCGTACCAAGTAGCGTCATCCATAGTTCTGAATCAATTATTGTCCCTTTCAAACCATTCTTCGTCTCCGTCTAATGGTTCTATCGGATGGTTGTCGCGATTAATCGGAAGAGAAACGGGCGCGCCTTCATAAACAATCGAATCATCCGGAAACAGCAGCGTTTCGCCATTACTGATTTTTAACACAAGCGGAGCCGATAGCTGTACCATCTCGCCCCGGTTAAGCAGCCGGTCATGTAATTCAACGCCTATGGCCAGGTCTTTGTAAACGCCCGGCACATAGATCGTTTCTATTTTTTCAAAGCCGCGCGCTTTCAGTTGGGCGTATGCCTGTCGGTACGATAAATCCTCTACTTCCGGTATTTCGGCCATTTGAGAAGTCATGGCGTTTACCGTAATAAAAACGATCCGTCCTTCTTTTACTTTGGAACCTGTAGCCGGCGTTATTTCTACGATAGCGCCCGGTTTAACGTTTTTTGAAAAAACAGAATCGATAACGGAATAGTGCAGGTTATTATTTTGCAAGAATGGGATAGCCTCCTCCATTTTAAGCCCTTTTACATCCGGCACAATCACCGCTTTGTTATGACGGGTATACCTGTCGAGCCATGTTAATGTACCGTAAAGGATGACGCCTGAAGCGACAATAGCAAATAGTATTGTTGTCGCAAAGGGGTTTTTGATTATTTTTTTTAAAAAATCCTTCATAACTCTTTTATTTAGCTCGGCTCAAAAGTAGGAAAAAAACATAAATATAGAAACTATTCCAACAAAGATAAGGCGTAAAAACAAAGAAAGTAAAGGCCTTTATGAAACCTTTACCCCCATTATGATTCTTTAATAACCGGATTTTATCCGTTATACTCGTCGGAAACTGTTAGTTTGGCTCTTCCTTTGGCACGGCGAGAAGCTAATACCCTGCGGCCATTGGCTGTCGCCATTCTGGAACGGAAGCCATGCTTGTTCTTTCTTTTCCTGTTAGAAGGTTGAAACGTCCTTTTCATTTTACTATGATTGTTTTTATTATTGCACTGTTTGGGGTGCAAAGATAAATCCTTTTTTTAAATAAACAAATAGATAGAAAGAATTTTAGGCGCTCCGCCCTCGTGCAGCGCCTGCTATTCGACAGGGCAACCGTCTGTTTCATAGTTGTCGCGATAATCTTCCAGGTTGCGTATGAGCAGCAGTTGTTTTTTTATAAAATCTGCTATGAGGCCGTAATTTGATTTTGTGATCAGAGCGGAAAACTTTTTAAGCGATTCCAGCCATTTCAGGTAGATAACGTTTTCATACACTTCGTATGTAAAGACCGGGTATATCGGATTATACCAGGTCATGGTTGTTATGGCGTCTTTATAATTCATTTGTACGATGTTCGTATCGATACTTATGGTTGAAAGATAGGAGTACGTTTTTGCTCCCGTCTCGTTTGTTCCTTTTCGGAAGATAGACTCTAAATGCGCGATAAGATCGTACAATTCATCTTTAAACAAGGCCAGTTCGTCATTTGAAAGAAGCCCTCTTTTATAATAATACTGAATGTTTCTGATCAGGTTTGAAAAAAAGTTCGGGTCTAAGATAAGGTCGGAATCATTGTACTCGTAAGCAACGCTTGCCAGTTTTCTGCGCATGATCGATATCTGCTCCGGAAGTTCCAGCTCGGAAAAAGAAAAATGAATCGGGAGATCGCTCATTTGATAAATCCAGTTGTAATAATAGAACTTAAACAAACTGTCGTATTTCAGTATGAAGAAAATATGATACTTGTTTAACGATACGATCGACCGATACCTGTGTATATCTTTCAAATACCTTTTTTTAAGATGATAATACATATCTAACCTTTCTACGATCATATCCTCCGAAGAAAACAAGTTGGACACTTCCGCCGCGTTTTTACAGTTAACATGGCTCCTGTTTTTTACGATATTATCCAGCGAAAAGTCCAAATCATTCGACAGTTTGATCAGCTCGTTGAAAGTGAATGGAATACTTCCTTTGATTCTTCTATAGGCCGAATCTTTATTTATATCCAGATTGTCCATTAAATAAACAACCGGTTTTATATTTTGGGGGATTCTATCAATTATAGCATCGACGACAGCCTTATTTGTGTTTTTATTCATGATTTTTTTGCTTTAATGCAATTATACAATTTTTTTTGCAAAAAACATCTTATTTATGTCTGTTTTTTTAAATAAAAAGATATATTTAGGGAAAATAATGAGAAATATGTGCTGATTCCCCCCTCCGGCACATAGTTCTTTGAAAAGACGGACTGACAACAACGCCGGCAGGATTGAACAAAACGGCTCGGACAGCATCTGTATAATCATGCGCTTCATATTTGATCAACTTTTTGATTCGAGATAAGCTGTCAGTTCATTCATAGCGTATAGAGGTAAATTTGTCAACCAGCTTTCTTCTCTGAAATCAGACATGGATGTGCGTATGGCCATCTTAGGTTTATTCTTTTCAGCAAAAGCGCGTAAGCTTTTTGCCTGTAGATTTTCGGCTGCTTTTACTTCAATTGGAACAAGCTCGTTTTTATACTGTATAAGTAAATCTATTTCGCCATTCGATTTATCTGACGACCCATAAAAAATGGAAACGTCTCTATCCGTAACCAATTGCTGTAAAACATACTGTTCGGTCAAAGCTCCTTTAAATCCGGTGAAGATCAGGTTGCCCTCAAGTAAGGTTTTCACATCCAGATTTGCCATTGCTCCCAATAGTCCTATATCAAGCAGATACAGTTTAAATGCTCCCATATCTTCGTAGGCTTTTAATGGTAAGGCAGGCTTGGATATTCTATTCACCTTATGTATCAAACCGCAATCTATCAGCCAGGCCAGGGCTAATTCAAACTCTTTGGCTCTTGCTCCCTGTTTTATCAAGCCGTAAATGAATTTGCGGCTTTCTTTGGATAATTGAGCAGGAACGGCGTTCCATACCATACGGATACGTGGAACGACGTTTGCCGGAGCATGCTTTGAGAAATCCTGTTCGTAAGAATCGAGTATTTGTCGCTGAATCTGGCGTACTTCGCTAAAATCCTGATTCGCGGCAAAATGTGCAAGAACTTCGGGCATACCTCCCACATAGTAATATTGCTTTAACAGTTCTATGTACTTTGTTTTAAAGGCGTTTATCATTTCCCATTGGCGCTGCTGAATTAAATCGGCTAAATCGTGCCGTTTCAATGCTTCTAAAAATTCAGTGAAGCTTAGGAGGCGTCTGGAAATAAATCATACATTTATCGGCCTGTTTTCCGCCATCCTTCAGCCTGAAAGCGCTTACATACCCCGGTATGCGCGCGCTTTCAGGCTTCGTCTGGCAAAAAACAGTTCCAATAAATTTGTATGATTTATTTCCAGACGCCTCCTAAGAGGATATAAATCTAAAAATTCAACCTTGCCTACGGGAAAAGACGTATTTTCATGTAATGCGATTCCAAGTAAAGAACCTGCTGCCACAATATGATATTCGGGAGCGTTTTCTCTGAAATATTTCAATGAAGTTAACGCTCTTTCCGCCTCTTGAATCTCGTCAAATATAATCAGCGTTTTGCCGGGCTCCGGCTTTATTCCTGTTGTGATCTGTATAGCCAGCAGGATACGCGGGATATCGAAATCGTTTACGAATAGCGTTTTTAACGACTGATTGTCTTCAAAATTTATATAGGCGGAATTTTCATATTCGGTTTGGGCAAATTCCTTCATCAACCAGGTTTTGCCTACTTGACGAGCCCCTCTGATAATAAGAGGTTTTCGCGTCTTTTTTTGTTTCCATTGCTGCAGGAAACGTAAAGCTGTTCGTTTCATATTTCAGTTGTTTTTTTTGCCGGTTACATTTTTACCCTATGACTTTATGTGCAAATGTACATTTTTACCCTATGACTTTATGTGCAACTGGCGCTCTTTTTATATGCAGACCTGCGGTCTGTAAGGAAAATACAGGGGTTTGCCGGCGAGTTTGGAATCTAATACATCGTGCGTGTATCGGCGCAAAAAAAGGCAGTCGCCCTAAAGCGACTGCCTGTCATGTAAATGAGCGAGCCGAAGGCCGGACTCGAACCGGCGACCTATTCATTACGAATGAATTGCTCTACCAACTGAGCTATTTCGGCCAATTGTGGCGCAAATATACGAATATTTGGATTACTGCAAGCAGGGTTGAGGTTTTTTTATCGAGAATAATAACATGAGTTCGACATAATTGATGTAATAATTTGGCTATAAACGCTTGAATGAATAGATGCAAAAGTTAGGTCCGGATTTTCTTCGGGTCAAACCTGTTTTGTACGACTGATTTATAATGTACTGATTAATAGAACAGTTCCAATTGTCCGGTTGGCAGGGAACGTTCAAACTTTATGGCCGGTTTTTTCTCGAAGAAACTGTATGCAGCCGGTCCGGCAAACAGGTTTATCAGGAAATTTGCCGGACTGCGACGCCGGGAATGTTCTATTTCGCAACTGTTTTTCAGTTCATCGTTAATGGTTTCAATAATAGCGCAAACGGAATCATGACTTTTCGCTCAAGCTCAACAAAACGATTGTAAGAGAGCAGATTGGGAAATTCTCCCTGCAAATGTTTAGTAACATAAAGCAGATAAAAATGTTTCAGGTTACGAAAACTGCTGCAGTGAAAACAAATTATAATGGTAATGATCTCAGCGCCGGACATGGAAAGTGAACGATTTCTATGCCGTTTACCGTCATCGGGGAAAATTTGGTGTTTTTGGACTTCTTTTGAGAATTCTTTGTAAAAATCGTCTGCATACAATAAATTTCGATAATTTTGTCGGTGGTAAGTTGTGCCATGATATTTATTTTATTGATTTTGAGCTATAAAGATGATAAATATCAGCCAACTTACCAATTTTTTTATTCTTTTCTTACGTCGAACTCAGGTTTGTAGTTATGGCAATATTTTACGACCAACAAGAGAATATTTTTTATTCGTAAAACCTTCAAAATACCATGTATGTGTTATTTTTTATTTCATTATATATACTTTAATTTGTATCGTAATTAGTGTGATAATATAAAATGATAAAAAATAGAATTATTCTCTAAACAAAAGGATTATACAAACAGATAAAATGATTAGCCAAAAGGATACATGTTTAGATTTTATTATGGAATTGCTTGATTGTTCAACTGGATTAGTTGATATAACATTTGACTACAAAACATTAAGCGAAACAGCTAATTCAATATCGGATTTTGACTATTTGAGAAAAAATATTGAACATAATAATTGGTTAGTAAAAGTAAATAAAAAGATACAAATTGAACAGAAGAAGATGTATCATAAAATATCACTGAAACATAGACGTCGAATTGCTTTATTGGCTAAATATGGTATTGTTAGCCAATTATATATATTGATAGTCCATAATTCAAACTCTATTTTGTATTTGAATAATCGGTTTATTTACTTTTTGTATCAAATAGAAAAAGATTTATTAACATACACTCCGATTCTTTCATCTAAAATTTACTTTGACAATTTAAGGAATACGCATGTTTTCACTGATGATAATTTTTATGTAGACAAGAATGAATAGGTATATAATGAGACATACCATAAATTATTTACGTTATTACTAAGCAAATTATCTATGAAAAAATTATTTGAGAATTTTAGCATAAAAGAGAGAAATTCACTCATGAATCTTATTGAAGAATTAGAGTTTAATAATTGCCTGTATTTTGTTAAATATCTGATGTAAATATGAAAACTGATAAATTATTTATAGATGGACTTCTGCCAAGAAATGAAAGTATTTCATATTTGTATTATCTTTTGCCATTGGCTACGGTTTTAGAGGAAAATGGTTTTTCTTTTAAAATATTAAATTTGACATTGTTGGATGATTATTCGTTAGATAGACTTCATCGTATTATATTAGGGAGTCAAATTAATATTATAGGTAATAATTTATATATTTTTTTCAAAGTGAAATATGAATCTACTAGATTGGCCAACAAGAATAACTTGAAATCTTTTGAATGATAATAACACATAAATTCGATGTTTATATGATAGAAATATGCAATTTATTAAAGCGATATAAAGGACAGACAGCTTTGGATAACATAAGTTTTTCGATTCCGAAAGGTTGTATTTTTGGATTTCTGGGACCGAACGGAGCCGGTAAAACTACTTTGATTCGGATTATTGCGGGGTTACTTGTGCAAGACGCTGGGTGTGTGTTGTTCGACGAACAACCGCTTAACAGGCTAAACAGAAAGCGAATCGGATATCTTCCTGAAGAACGGGGACTATACAAAAATATGAAAATCGGAGAACAGATTATTTATCTGGCTGTTTTCAAAGGATTGACAAAACAAGACGCCGAAAAAAAATTAAGGCAATGGTTTGACAAACTTGAAATAGCTGATTGGTGGAATAAGAAACCTGATGAATTATCGAAGGGTATGCAGCAAAAGGTGCAGTTTATTGTTTCCGTTATTCATCAGCCCGATATTCTGATACTTGATGAGCCACTCTCCGGGCTTGATCCGATAAATAGAGAAACGCTTGGAAAAGAAATTGTTGAATTTAATCAATCAGGAAAAACAGTCATTCTCTCGACTCATGATATGAACTCAGTAGAACAATTTTGTGATGAAGTAATGCTCATAAATAAAGGAAAATTGCTTTTATCGGGAAAAGTGTATGAAACAAAACAAAACAAACAATCATACATATATGAATTTCAATTTAAGCAAAACAACGAATTTTTCAGTAAGCAATGCGATGCTGTTAACGGTTATATAATTTCAAATAAAAAAGGAAATTACAAAGTGCAATTGAAAAATGAAGAAGACGTTGAAAGGATTTTGTCAAACATATTAATACAAAAAGGATTAACGTCATTCAGCGAAATACATCCTTCGATGAATGATATTTTCATAGATTATGTAACAAATGCAAATCAGTTATTATGAACGAATTAATACATATTATACAGAGAGAATATTTTACAAGAGTACGGGAAAAATCTTTCATTTTGATTACTTTACTGGCGCCATTTTTTTTGTCGTTAATATTATTGCTGCCTATCTATTTTTCCCAACAACACGAAGATTATAAAGAACTATCAATCGGATTGATAGACAATAGTGGTAAACTAAACGAATCATTGAACATTACCGAATTTAAAGTTAACCTGTTAGATGGAAAATGGGTTGATGATATTGTCAGTCTTATAAATGAAAACAACCTGGATGGAGTTGTTTATATTGAAAGCTCGGATTTTTCCTCTACAAAGGTGAAATATTTCAGTAAAAAGCAGCCCAGCATTTATTTGGAAAATATAATACGAACATCTATACGAAACAAACTATTGGATAATAGTTTGGAATCGTTCGGAATAGGAGATATAACCAAAAAGATATCCGATACCGAACGCTCTGTTTTCTTGGAGACTGTTAAAACAGGCGATGCAGGAAGACAATTTACTCCGTACCATAGAAACCTCTGTTTGTTGATGGGCATAACAGTTTACTTAGTTATTTTTCTGTTCAGTTCGCAGGTTATGCGAGGCGTTTTAGAAGAAAAAACGAATAAAATCATCGAATTAATTATTACCTCCGTCTCGCCTGTAAAATTTATGGCGGGTAAAATTATTGGTGTTGCGCTGTTGGGACTAACACAGATTATAGGCTGGTCTATTATTTTGTATAGCATTGCGACGTTTCTTGAAAATTTTGCAAGTATGTCGGCAGCAGGACAGGCCAACGGTTTTTTAGGTAAAAAGATTGATCCTGTAGAGATAAACAGGATGCTGGCTAACCTCAACACAATTGATTTCAATACAATCATTCCTGCGTTTATATTTTTCTTCCTGGGCGGTTATCTGCTATATTCGTCTATTTTTGCCGCGATTGCGGCAGTATTAAAACATAGCGATCAAATGAACCAGATCACCGCCGTTATAACCATGCCGTTAATCCTTGCCGTGATCGTTCTTTCAAATACCGTAAACAGTCCGGACAGCGTTTTGTCCTATTGGTTTTCAATAATTCCATTCACATCTCCCATAATAATGATGGGGCGCGTTATTTACGGCGTTCCGCCGCTTGATTTTCTGATTTCGGCTTTGTTGTTGATATTAACTGTTTTTGTTATTATCGGACTGTCAGGGAAAATATATAAGAACTCCATTTTACACGAAGGCAAAAATCTTACTTTAACCGAAATTATTTCACTGTTAAAAAGTTAAATTCAACGACGCATTTGTTATGAATACATTATTACAGGTACTGTCAGGTAGCCCAACAAGGGCTTTCGGGCAATTGAGGGAAGAAAGCAAATTTCCCGTGTTGGCTTTAACGGCGTCGCTTTTAGTTGCGGCGGTGAATTTGGTTATACAATTACCTCTAACGATGAGAATTTTGAAACTCACCCTTTCATCACTGCCCCAAAATCAGATGGATATGGCTTTTGATGTGGCCTACAAGCTGAGATATCTTCAGATTCTCGGCAGCATGCTGGAAATGGCAATAACATTGTTTCTCTATGCCTTTCTTTTGTATATCATTACCGCGATTGCGAAGCCTTCGCTGACATATACTAAATCCTTCACATTGATTCTTTACAGTTATTTTGCGTTGTTGACAGGCGACTTTGTTAATACCGGATTGCTGTACATGAGAGGATTGGACAAAATAGAGAACATGTACGACGTTTCATTGACGGGGCTAAACCTGCTGACAACCTTAGACAAATCAGGCGCAGCCATATATCAGTTCTTAAGTTTGGTTAATCCCTTTCAGATATGGTTCATCCTGTTACTATGCATCGGCCTGAAAGTCTTTACGGATATCAACTATATGAAAGCGCTAATTCTATGTTTGATATTTTGGATTATACTAACAATCTATCCTGTTTGCGCCGCCTTTTTTGCCGAAGCGAAATGGAAAGACGTTATAATGTAAGCCATTCAGCATGAAGTTTATCGAAAGATTTGGAGAAGTATTGCACGAAGTTTATTCATCGGTCAAGCAGCATAAGGCTCGCTCCATACTGACGGGATTTAATATCGCCTGGGGCATTTTTATTTTGATTGTGTTGCTGGGAGCAGGGAACGGTTTCCGCAGCGGTACGCTGAGCGTCTTCAGCGGATATGCATCCAATAGCATTTGGGTAACAGGCAGTCGGGTATCGAGAGCTACAAGTAACGGCTTGCAAATGGGTTCGCAAATCAGCTTCAATGACGAGTTACTGAGCCGTTTGAAAAAACGGTTCGTCGAAATCCGGCAAATAGCGTCGGAAATAACGTTGCCTGCTAATAATCCCATTGTCTACAAAGACAATATCGGCTGGTTTAATCTGAAGGGAATAAGCGAAGATTATCTACGAATGAAATCATTAGAAGTAGGCGAAGGGCGCTTTCTTAATCCGATCGATTATCGCGAACAGCGCCGGAGTATTATCATAAGCGAATATGTTGGAGACGTCCTTTTCGACAAAGAGTATCCTGTCGGAAAATACATCAATATCGAAGGCGTTATGTTTTGCGTAGTAGGCGTTTTAAAGAGCGGAACGCTTTCCAGTATCATGGAGCAGAACAATATGTACGTTCCCGCAAGCGCGCTGCTGGCTACTTTCAATCCTGAAAGAAGCTACACGACTTTCGGAGCCATATTGCACGACAACACGGCCATTGAAACATTTGAAGGAAAATTACGCAATTACCTGGCGCAAGAAACAGGTTTCTCTGAAGACGACAAACGCGCATTGCTCGTCACTAACATACAATTGCAGGTCAAAGCTTTCAACCTGTTGTTTGATGGAGTGGATACATTCCTGTGGATTTTGGGCTTGTGCTTTATTTTGTCGGGTATGATTGGCGTCACAAACATCATGCTTGTCGTCGTTAGAGAACGCACGCAGGAAATAGGTATTAGAAAAGCCTTAGGAGCAACGCCCGCTTCCATTTACGAACTTATCATTATAGAAGCGTTGCTGATAACTGTAATATTTGGAATTGCCGGCATGTTTTTCGGCTTTACCGGACTTGGGGTTTACAATTGGGTTGTCTCGGCGCTTCAAAGCGATGAAGAGCAGATATTTGCGAAAGCCGCCATTAACTTTTCCATTGTTTTACTTTCGTTCATAATGCTGGCGTTAGCTGGCGTTATAGCTGGATTGTTCCCGGCTCAAAAAGCCGCAAGCATCATGCCGGCCGAGACATTGAGCAAAGTAATGTAAATTTTCAGAGCGTAAAAATTACTAAAACAAACAGAAATGAAACGAGCAGGAATAATACTGGCGTTACTTGCGATGATAACCGGATTGATATTTTTCGCCGAACGTCAGTTACAAAAAGAGATCGACGTTTCGCAAACGATTAACCCCAGGCGAGACACGATAACGAAAAAAAAGATTGTTTCAGGTAATATTTATCCTTACCGGGAAATAGAAGTAAAATCAGTCTTGTCGGGCGTGTTGGAAGTCTATTATGTAAAAATAGGAGACCAGGTGCGCACAGGCGACAAAATAGCAAAAATAAAAACGCTGCCGGAGCCCTCGGAAATAGAGCAGGCTAAAATGAATCTTCGCCTGGCAGAGATCGCCTTTGAAAAAGATCGCACAGAATATGAGCGCGACAAAGTTTTATATGAAAAGAACGTTATTTCAGCGTCCGAATTTGACGCTTCCGAAAAAGTGTATAAAACAAGCAAAGAACACTGTGAATACAACAAAAACCAACTGCATCTGTTAACGGAAGGTTTTATTCCTTCAACCCGCGTCTCCAACGTTGTGCTTGCCACTGCCAACGGCGCAATTATAGACCTGCCGCTCAAAGAGGGCGTAGCCGTTGCCGGACGAAGCGCCTATCGCGACGGCACGAACATAGCTTTGATAGCCCGGCTTGATTCCTTCTTTTTTAAAGGCAAGGTTGTTGAGACCGACGCGCTCGTCTTTCGTGAAGGATCAAAGCTGACCGTTGCTCCCACCTCGATGGCTGAATTTAAAATTGAGGCGCGAATCTGTAAGATTGCGCCGAAAGGCTACCTCGACCAAGGCGTCATGAAATACGACATAGAGGCCATTTTTACACGGCCCGACAGGGTGAATATCTTTTCAGGCCTCAATGCAACGGCCGAATTTATTCAAGATGAACGGCACAACGTCCTGACGCTTCCCGAATCCTGCCTGATTTTTGATGATGATTCAACTTATGTAGATATTCTTGAAAAAGGCAGCTTTAAGAAGAAGCCCATTCTTACAGGACTGTCCAACGGCATAACTGTCGAAATTATCAGTGGCCTCTCCGAAGAGGACAGGGTGAAAAAAAGATAATTCAAGATTTTTTCCCTGAGGGAATACCAAGAGCGCATGCGATTGTCCGGATACAAGAAAACCGTTGCACAGGCGCAACGGTTTTCAAGAAACAGATTTGCGAGCGTTAGACGCCTCCTTATTACATTTTAGGACCTTCTCCCCATTGCGGGTTGTTTTTGTCTTGCCATGTCCGCTCGGCGTTCAGGATAGCTCCTGATCCCACTGTATAACCTTGCGCTTTATAAGATTCGATTAATATGGTATACATCAGATCGGTTTCTGCGGGGGCATTTAACGCCATACGACGGGGGAACAGCGTTACCGGAACATTGTTTGCCGCATAATCTACCCGGTTGAACAAGGCGGAACCTGTTTTGGGCAGGCCCGAACGTTTGGCCGTTGTATACTGGTCGATCGGCTGCATGCTGAAGTGAAGGATTTGCTGGATATACACTTTTTCCAGATCGGCGGTTTTATTGCCGCTTAATTTGTAGGCGTCTTTATCCATCATGGTTTCGATTTCGCCTTCTTGCAAGTCGATTGGTTTTTCGTGCGGATCGTAATTGTAGGTTGTTCCGTAGTAAGGTATTTTGTTGTTTTTTGCCAGCAGATCGTATTCTTTTACCGATCCGGCAAGCGCCCGGTTGTAATACGATTCGGCCGATTCGGGCAGGTTGGCGCCCAACAGGGCAAACTCTGCCAGGTAGAGGTTTGTTTCGGCCATTGTCATATACATACCCCACCAGGGCACGTCTTCTTTGTCTTCCACCACGGCGTCGCCCGGAGCTACCGGCAATTTAAAGTCGATACGTCCGTAAATCATCTCTTTTTGATATTCGGAGAAAGGATAATACGTTACGTTTTCTAATTTGCACTGGATATCGTAATTAAACCAGTCGCCAAACTTGGCGGCCTGTTGGCCGGCGTTAAAGTCGAGCGGCAGTCCCTGATAACGTATCCAGGGCTCGCCGGCGCCTTTCCAGGCTTTGAACCGGTATTTTCCTTCGGCGGTTGTTTCGCAGGCTACATTCTCCATAATGTAAGCAGGCACGTCGTTTTGTCTTCCGGCGTTAAAGAAAGCTTGCAGTACGTTGGAATTCCAGTGATTTTTCCGGTAAATGAAGCGTACGCGCGGGTCTCTGTTATTCACCATAAAGTCTATAACCGTTTTAGATCCTCCCAACTGGCGGAGTACGTCGTTTTCCCAGTGATAGGCGTAATCGTTGCTGGAGCTGTTATAAGTAGCCTTGTTGAACAGAAAATCTTCGGCTTCGGCATTGATAAAGCCTGCGGGCGAAGTAGCCACTTCGGCGGCCAGGTGGAGGGCTTTGCCCCTGTCGATGTTAATCATGCGGGCCGCCAGTTTCAGTTTTAACGAATTGGCCAGTTTAGCCCATCTTTCTTTGTTGCCTTTATAGACAGGGTCTTGCGAAGCTTCAAATATTTGGTCGGTAGCGGTTGTTAACGCTTTGACGTCGTGATCCAGGCTTTCGAGCCACAGCGCGTACAAATCTTCCACGCGGTCGTATTTAGGAGTTAACGTACCGCCATGAATAGCTTGCGCTCCTTCGGTATACGGGATATCGCCAATAAAGTCGGAATCGAAAATACCCATATAGACGGCCAGGATATCCATGCAGGCCGCATAGTGTTGATACCGGGCGCTTTCTTCTTCGGTCATCTGCGAGCGCACGTATTTCAGTTCGTTTACATATTTCAATACGTTTACGCTTTTGAATGATTGCAGCGGCGCGCCTTCTACAAGCGTAGAACTGACTCCCCCCGTAGAAACGGCCGTTTGCGTCCATTGGAAAATAGACGCGGCGTTGTAGAACCAGTAGAGGTAATCGGAAGGTTCAAATTCCAGCACTGTCTGGGCAAACAGGTAAGAAGGATTCCCCAGCGTTACGACGGCAGGGTCTTTATTTATATCGGCAAAATCTTCGCGGCAACTTGCGCAAAATAACGTTACGCCGGCCAAAGCGGCAGCTACGGTATGTTTATATTTTTTCATATTTTCTTGTATTTAATTTACTAGTGTATTCGGAGTCGTTTTAGAAGCCAAGGCTTACGTTAAACGTAAAATTAGACGTAACGCCCTGGTAGGAACGGGAACGAAATTCGGCCGCCGCCGTGCCGCTTACCGATTCGGGATTCTCGCCGCTGGGCATGGTATTGAGCAGGTAGCCCAGATTATGTCCGGCCAGGGTGAGCGTCATATTTTTTGCGCTTACTTTGCGGCAGATTGTTTGCGGCATAATGTAGCTTATCGATACGTCGCGCAGCGCGATGTAGTTTAGTTTTTTCACCCAACTGTCGGATATTACGCCATAGTCTCGCCCGGCCATTGTCCAGGCATTGTTTCTGTAATTCCATGCGCCGGCGTGCGTAGGTTCAATCACCCCTTTGTTAATCAGTTCCTGATACGATTCTCCGGCGCTGGATACCCCGCCGGCGCTTACGGTGTAATACGTTGCGTCGGCCTGTTTGATAGCAGTTCCGGAGGGGATAATACCTTCCGGTATTACGCCGTCGTGATAGGTAAGGCCGTCGTATTTTGACGTCCAGGTAAGTCCGCCGTGTCCGGGCGCTCCTTCCATTGATTTTTTGGTAAATCCGTAAGCCGTTCCGTAGCGAGAGTTATACGAGGCCACGTATCCGCCGAAACGCATATCCAGCGAAACGTTCAGCAGCCAGTTTTTGTATCGCAGGCCGGTAGAGAAAGACCCTAAAAAGTCGGGAACGCTGGAGCCTATTTCTACTATTTCGGCCTCGTTGCGCAGGTAGTGCGAGCGTTTGGCGTCGTCTACCCATACCAGCGCCGGCAGGCCGGACGACGGGTCTATCTTATAATAACTGTCGCTCATCAGCGTGCCGAAAGACGAGCCTACTTTGGCTACGGATGCGATGCGGTAATTACCGTAAGCCTGGTCGCCTTCCAGACGGATAAAGTCGGCTACATTTTCGTGCAGGGATACAATCTTGTTGTTGTTCTTGGTATAAGTCAGATCCACGCTCCACTCCAGGTCTTTTGTTTTTACGGGAATCAGGTTGACGGCTACTTCCACCCCCCGGTTCTGGATATTACCGGCATTGATCAGTTGTTCGGTAATGCCGGACTGATACGGAACGGCAATCCGCATAATCTGGTTTTTGGTATTTTCTTTATAATACGTAACGTCTACGCCGAAACGGTTCTCTACAAAACGCCAGTCGGCCCCTATTTCCCAGGCGTTTTTGCGTTCCGGCTTCAGGTTGGCGTCGTAGGTAGATACCGGCAGTTTCAGTCCATAATACGAACTGCCGGACGACGCGTTGGACGTATTCAGGTCGTAAGCCGTATTAATAATGTAAGGGTCTGTATCATTCCCTACCTGCGCCCACGAACCGCGCACTTTGGCAAAGGATATCCATGCGGGCAACTGCTCCCTGAAGGTGTTGGTAAGCAACCAGGCGCCGCTTACGGAGGGGTAAAAGAACGAATACGTACCGTGACGGTCGCTGTATACCAGCGACGACGACCAGTCGTTGCGTCCGGTTACGTCTACAAAAACCTGATCCCTCCAACTGGCCCCCGCCTGAAACGCTACGGACAAAATCCGCTTGGTTCCCTCCAGTTTGGCCGTATAAGTGGGCGTATTTTTAGAGTTCTTAATAAAAAACTGGTTGGGCACAATCAATCCCCCTTCGGTATTCATGTCTTGCCTTTGCTGAAAATTGTTGTAGTATTCGCCGCGCAGAAATCCGCTGAACGCCCAGTGGCCAACCGATTTGTTTACCATAAAGTTTGCGTTCAGGTTGGTTTGTTCTTTGGTTTTCAGGTTCATCTCATACCTGCCCCCTTCGCCGGCATACCCCTGCCCTTTTTCTTTTACTTCCCGGCGGGTGTAATAATAATTATAGTTTGCTTCCGTACTGAATTTCAACCAGTCCAGCAGGTCTATCTCCAGTTTTACGGTCGGGCGTACCGACGTTTCCTTCTGGATATCTTCATTTTCATAAATCTCAAACCATACGTCCCGTCCGGGAATGTTGCCATAAGCGTCGCCATAGCTGTTTTGCGCCAGTCCGCCGTGCATGCCCATGTACTTTTTCTTCAGCAAAGGGTCGTACATCCGTCCCCAGGTAGCGTCTACAAACTTTTCGCCAATGTTTCGCAAGGGGTTTTCAGGCGTGGAATTGGCAAAAGCCATGCCCACGTCTATCCGCGCGCGGTCGGTTATCCGGTGCGAAGCTTTGCCCAGAAACGACAGGCGCTGAAAGGCGTTGTTCGGCAAGATACCCGTAGCATGCTTAAACGACAAAGAGGTATAAAACGTAGTCCGGTCGTTTCCCCCCGTAATCGCCACGTTGGTATTGGTGTTGAAACCCTGGTTAAACGCTTGGCGGAAGTTATTTTTTACAGGGCGGTAGCTTCGGTAAGCGCCGTCGTAATACTCTATTTCGCGTCCGTCAAAAGCCGGGCCAAAGTTGTACGACGAAGCCCCAATCAGCGAAGGTCTGCCATCGCCATTATAATAAAACTGGCGGTAGTTGTCGTACGTGTAGTAATTGCCGCTTTCGTTTTTTTCGCCGTAATTTACGTTCGGAGCAAACGCCCCGTTGCCAAATTCGTTCTGAAAATCAGGCGTAGCAGTCATCACGTCCATGCCAAACGTTTGCGATACCTCAATCCCCAGTCCCTGTCCGCTTCGCCCGTTTTTGGTGGTAATCACCACCGCGCCGTTCAACCCGCGCGAGCCGTAAAGCGCCGTTGCCGCAGCCCCTTTCAATACGGATACCGACTCAAAATCGTCCGGATTCAAGTTCTTCAGCTCGTTGCCAAAGTCGTGAGCCTGCCCCGACCAGTCGGGGTCTCCCTGCTTGATGGCATTGTCCAGTATCACGCCGTCTACCACGTAGATAGGCTGGTTGTTCTTCCCCAGCGTAGACACGCCGCGAATCAGTATCTTGGCAGAGCCAAACATACCCCCGTCCGAACCGGCAATTTCAACCCCCGCCACCTTGCCCTGCAAAGCCGATACAGGGTTAATCAGGTTGGCGTTAAGCGCGCCGCCGCCAATTTCTTTCATGGCATAGCCCAGCGACTTTTCCGAGCGCTTCATCCCCAGCGCCGTTACCACTACCTCGTCCAGCGCCTGCGTATCTTCCACAAGCGTAATGCGCAGAGAAACCTGCTGCTCCCTTACGGCAAACTCCTGCGTAAGGTATCCGATAAAAGATACCACCACGGTTTGCCCCCATTCTACGTCGAGCGAAAACGCCCCGTTCATATCCGATATCGTACCCCGTGCAGTACCCTTTATCGAAATCGAAGCCCCGGCCACAGGCCCGGCGGCGTCTTCTACCGTTCCGGTCAGTTTCCTTACCTGTTGAGGCGCCTCAACTTTCTCGGGGATGGGTATCGCGCCCGACGCCTGCAGCTTTCCTGTCGTGCAACACATCAGGGCCAAAAACAAGGTACTGATCAATCTTGATTTTTTTCTCATAAGTAGATAGTTTTTAATTTAAATACGGTTGTTACTAAATAATAAATTCACATCTGTTTAAGGCGTTTGGCAAAACTATTAAAATATCTTTCCCCCCCTGATAAACAACGCGTCATTCATGCTATCCTAAAGTTTGGCGTACAATTTTACCATGTTAACGTACAATTTTACCAGGTTTACCGTACTTGAAAATTAAAAATTAAAAATTAAAAATGAAGAATGAAAATAAATCGAACGAAAAAAAGGCTACGCCAATCATTCTACCCATGCAAGAAGCGTCTACTGAATTAAAAATTAAAAATTAAAAATTAAAAATGAAGAATGAAAATAAATCGAACGAAAAAAAGGATACGCCAATCATTCTACCCATGCAAGAAGCGTCTACTGAATTAAAAATTAAGAATTAAAAATGAAGAATGAAAATAAATCGAACGAAAAATAGGCTACGCCAATCATTCTCCCCATGCAAGAAGCCTCTGATACAGTTGCAAATTCTTCATTCTCCTTTCTGCCTTCTGCCTTCTGCCTTTTTAATTCTCCATTCTCCATTCTCAATTCTCAATTTAATATGGTCGGGCTATCCGCTGCAAGTCCTCGCTCGCCTGGCGGCTCGCTGCGGGCTTTCCGCTGCTATCCCTCGCGCGTCGCGCCCCCTGCGGCGGCGCTCAAAGGCTCGTGCTTCGCGCCTCGCCCGTCCCACTGGCTTCGACAAGCTCAGCCACCGGAGCGGCGTCTTCAGCAAGCTCAACACCCGTCCCACTGGCTTCGACAAGCTCAGCCACCATTTGCTTAAAAAGCGCGCGCAGGGGGCGAAATTCCTGGCCGGCGCCAAAAAAGGAGAAAGCAGAAAGCAGAAAGCAGAAAGCAGAAAGCAGAATTAAAATAAATCGAACGAAAAAAAGGCACGGCAATCATTCTACCCATGCAAGAAGCCTCTGATACATTTGCTAATTCTTAATTCTTATTTGTTCATTGTTAATTTAATTTGGGCGGCCGGGAGGAAATAAAGAAGGGTGGAACCGTCCGGTTCCACCCTTCTTTGATATGACAGGGAGCGGTTATTTCTTGGCTTCCAGGTTTTTCAGCAGGTCGTCCATCTCCTGGCGGTGGCGCTCTGCGGCGAGCGTCTGGGCGGCCTGGTCTATTTCGTGCTGACGCTCCTGGGCGGCTACCAGGTCTTCCGTGTTCA
>JAIRYL010000002.1 GCA_031267775.1 Tannerellaceae bacterium | reverse complement strand
AAGGACTGTAAATCAGTCTGACATTGGCTACACAGCAGTGATTTCAGGGAACTTGAACACTTATCAGGTGTGTCTATGCTTAAACGTTCGGTTGTGTAATTCTGATAAAATAACTCCTCGACACAATTTCCTGCCAATATTTTTGCGCATCGACAGCTACGGTATTAGGCGTTCCATCTTCTGTAACGCCTGTTCCTATATATCCGCCTTCCCTTCCCTGCAACGTATTTTTATGGAATCCGCCATTATACAAGCTAAGATTCGTTCCCGAAAACAATTTAGCGCCAACCTTAAAGTCCAGCAAGAAACTTAAAACGATATTTTTATACATAAATTCATTCCGAAAACCTCCTGAAAATTTAGGCGTTCCATCCCCCAGAGAACTCACTTCATTTGAGCGTACCGGCAGTCCTTCTTTATCGTAAATCCGGGCGCCATTCTCGTCTGTTTTGTATTTATATCCTACAATCTGCCCGTAAGGTTGTCCTACAATATTACTGATCACAACGCTTCCATTACGGGCGGAAGCATCTGCTATCTGTATATTGGAAACGCCTCCTAAATAGACGACTTCGCTTTTATTATATGAAAAGTTAACAGACGTATTCCACATAAAATTGGCAGTTCGTACAGGAACGGCATGTATCATTGTTTCCAACCCGCTGTTCTGAACCTCGCCCACATTCATAATAGCCGAGTTATAACCGGAAGCGCTACTGGTTGTTACCGTAACAATATCGTCTGTCGTTATTTTTTTATATAAAGCAAAGTCAATTCCGAAACGATTATCAAAAAACTGAAGATTTGCTCCTGTCTCCCATTCTTGTATTCTTACCGGTTTAAGGCTCGCATTGGGTATTGTATTATTATTCACTCTTCCTACCGACTGTCCTGTTATTTTATAGCTATCCAATGTGTAAGTCAATGCATTTTGGTAAGCCGACGTCCCGTTGGACGCCTGCGCATAAGACAAACGCACTTTCCCCGAATATATCCAGCCGGGCATGGCGAAAGCATCGCTAAACACAAAACTTGCACTTGCCGAAGGATACAGGTAACTGTTGCTTTCGGGAGATAGCGTAGAAAACCAGTCGTTACGCCCTGTCAGGTTCAGGAATAAATAATCTTTAAATCCTATTTCCGCCGTTCCGTAGACAGAATTTACCCTATACTCCTGGTATGTTCTTCTGTAAGGGCGGTTTCCCACATTATTTGCCGAATAAAAATAAGGTACCAGAAAAGGACGGATGTTACCATCTGTTCCATAAGATTTATTGATGCTTCGTTGCATATTCCCCCCTATATTCGCATTGATAGAGAAAAGCCCCGCCCGTTTATTCAATCCAAGTAAATAATTAACGTTTAACTCTTCAAAATTACGCTCATATTCACTTAAATATCCTTCCGGGTCGGCAGCAGCTCCGGTTGGCTGCTCGATGCGGTAATTCATAATATATCCATCACGCGTAATTTGTCCTTGCGCATATAGCCAGTCAACTATATCATAGCGAAGCGTAAGTCCTCCTGTCAAACGGTTTTTAGCCGTTGTATTATTCTTCTCATACAGCAAAAAATAAGGATTATTGAAATACACGCTGTTACCGGGGATGAGCTCGTTCCTGTTTTCGTCAACAGCCGGTTCAAGCCACCTTACGTCAAAAGAATTGGCTAAATACAGCAAAGTTGCATTTACGTTTCCGTTCCCATCAGAAAGGTTGGTACGATTTCTTATTTTATCAAACGAGTAATTGGCCGTAAGATCTACATGCACCTTGGGAGATATCTGATACGTTGTATTAAGACTCAGCATTCGTTGCGAAAAATCCGAATTAGGCAGATTCCCCTTATCGTACATATTTGTGACAGCCAAACGATATACAATCCGGTCGCTTTTCCCGCTGAAAGCAATAGACGTTTGATTTGTCAGACCAACATTATAGAAATTCTTCCAATTGTCTTTCATATTGTACGCATATTCGTTTCCAAGGAAATTGATCGCTTTCCCTCCATCCATTTTTTCGCCCCAACTGGAAGAATACGAATCTCTTGCCGCCGCCGCCGAAGCAGGTCGGCTTCCCTGTAATCCCTGTCCATAAATTTCCTGATAATCCCGATAGTCATAAATGGGATTGAGCGTAAAATTATTATTAAATTCAATTCCATAACCGGAAGTTTTAGACCCCGACTTGGTCGTTATCAGTACCGCCCCGTTTCCTCCTCTGTAACCATATAAAGCCGAGGCTGCCACGCCTTTAAGTATTTGTATATCTTCAATGTCGTCAGGATTAATATTAGTCAGTCCGTCACCCATATCAAGGCCGCCCCATGTGCCGGCGCTTCCCTGGTTTGTGTTGTCAAAAGGTATTCCGTCAATTACGTAGAGGGGCTGATTATTTCCGGTCAGGGAGGCATTTCCGCGTATAACCACCCGGCTGCTTCCGCCTAAGCCCGTGGCGTTATTCGCTACGTTTACCCCTGCAATTTTACCGGATAATGCATTTCCCATATTCAAACTGCGTGCTTCCGTAAAATTATCGCCGGAAATCACGCTTGTCGAGTAGCCCAACGCTTTAGCCTGTCTCTTGATGCCCAATGCGGTAACAA
Organism: Tannerellaceae bacterium; assembly: GCA_031267775.1. Lineage (GTDB taxonomy): Bacteria > Bacteroidota > Bacteroidia > Bacteroidales > Tannerellaceae > DFXE01. The sequence continues at coordinate 2,675 of JAIRYL010000002.1, read as the reverse complement.
CTACTTCTCCCAACATTTGCATGTCTTCAAACAGTCTCATGTTTATTTCTGTTTCGTTATTTACCCTGACTTCCTGCGTAATATAGCCAACGTAGCGAAACACAAGAATATCGTTCGACGAATTGATATTGATGGCATAATTTCCATCTATATCAGAAACGACTCCCACAGTTGTTCCTTTCAGCGCTATGTTTACGCCGGGGATAGGTTCGCCTGTGGCGTCGAGTATCTTTCCTCGAATTGTTCTTACGCTTTGCTGCAACGCTAAATTTTCTATTTCATCTTTCGGGTCTTGAACAGAACGCTTATAGACAATGATGTGCCTGTCGCTTATCTCATACAATAACCGTTGATTTTTCAGTACGATATTCAAAATATTCTCAACTGTTTGCTGATGAACGTCAATAGAAATAATTTCTTTCAGATCCACTTCATTTGTTTTATAGATGATAGAAAAATCGGATGTTTTCTCTATCTCAATAAAAACCTGCTCCAATGCTTTATTTTCCATTGAAAAACTAAACAAAGTGACTTGAGAATATTCCGAAAATGCAAAAGCGCTTGATACACTAAACATTAAAAGAATGTATACGTTTCTTGCAACAAGAATGATTGTTCGAAACCAAGATATAATACGTTTCGTTTCTGTGTTTTTCTTCATGACAGGTAAATTCATTAATATTACTTTTATAATATGATTATTAGATCTCTCAATATGAGTCATGTCATCCCTGTTTCTATAGATAGAGAAGACAATATTGTTTATGAATAAGACGTCATAGGCATTCGATTTTTAAGGTTAATATTAATTGCCGGTCAACTCGATTATTCCATTCTTTTTAATAACTCGCCAAGAACGTTTGTGCGATAATTTTTCTAATATCTGCTCTACATTCTCTCCATATCTGAACTGAGCCGTATATTGTTCGCTTCCAATCAGGTCCGATTTTATATTTATCTTTACGTTAAACCTGCGTTCCAACGTAGCGCTTATTTCAGACAGCGCCTGGTTCTTGAAAATAAAAATCCCCTCTTTCCATGCCGTATAATCATCAGCAATTACATTACGACGCTGAAATTCTTTCGTATCGTTCCTGATAATAAGCTGCTGATCCGGTTCTAAGAAAACGCCTTCCTTTATGTCCATACCAAAAGGAAATACCTTAACGCTTCCTTCTTTCAAAGTCAATATCGTTTTAACGTCTTCGTCGTATGCTTTAATCCCGAAACGGGTTCCTAATACTTTTACAGATATATTTTTTGAATTTATAATGAATGGATTATTTTCATCTTTTACCACCTCAAAAAAGCCTTCTCCTGAAAAATCAATTTGCCTGGAACTTGTAAAGATAACAGGATAGCTTATTTTAGAACCTCCATTAAGTATAACCCGACTGCCATCGGGTAAAATCATTTGAGAAATGACGCCAAACGGTACCTTCAAATGAATTTGCGTCTTTGCCAATTCTACCATCCGGGATTTATATGTTCCATAATAATAGAGTGCAACCGTTGAAGCAATCAACAGCAGGAATACAGATGCAATCAATAAATAATTCCAAATTCCGTATCGATTGGATTTAGCGGAACAAATAAGTTGTTTCGTATCCATTTTGCTTCGTATTTTACTGAAAACAAGTTCTTTGTTTTCACACATCAGCCTGTCTACATTCGAGGATTTCATGGCATTCACAACGCGCAGCGTTTCTATGAATAATTCCTCTATTATATCCTGCTCTTCATCGTAATAATCATAAGACGCCACAATTTCTTTATATATTGATTTAATTCTACTTCTATTTAGAAGAGCGCTATGGGAGATTTATCCTATAAGCGCTCATCCGGTATTAACATTTATTTATCTCCGAAGCGTTAACGAAGGGCAATATTTCTTTACCACTGCCATTATTTTTCGGATGGCAATATTCATTTGCTGTTCTACCGTACCTTCGGTAATGGAAAGAATTTTCGCTATTTCTTTATATTTGAGATTTTCTTCGCGCACCATCAAAAAAACAAGTTTGCACCGTTCGGGTAATTGTGCTATAGCGGCGTTGTATACTTTAAGCATATCTTCTTCTATCAATCGTTCGTCAATCGTTGTTGATTCGATACTTAAATCTATTCCCATATCATCAATAGAGATGTTGCGATACTTTTCTTTTTGTTTTAAATGATGATATACTTCATTTCTGCAAGTAATATACAAGTATGCCTTAATATCCTGAATGCGGAGAAGAGATTCCCGCCGTTTCCATATAATGTAGAATACTTCGGAAACGATATCATTGGCTTCGCCTTTATTAATCAAAAAATAATTGACAAACCGGTATACTGCAGGATATGCCATGTCATAAAATGAGCGGAATGCCCGCCTGTCTCCAGATGCAGTTGCATTTATTATAGACGCTGGTATAAAGCCGGATTGTGTCATTTCTCTATTCTTTTTTTAATCCCCACCGGCAGGATAGCATCCTAAACAGGACGTCAAACTTAACTATCCGTTCTGATGAGCGGATAACATCTTACCATTTACCATTCCTGTATCGCATACCTTTTTTATTATAAGAGTATGGAAAAACAATTTTCCTATAAAAGAACAGGCGATATTTTTTATTAAGTAACGCGAAATACATACTGTGTAATGGTTTTTCTGTCCCCTCACGGGACAAATT
>JAIRYL010000196.1 GCA_031267775.1 Tannerellaceae bacterium | reverse complement strand
GGTGATCCTTCGTGTCGGATAAATTTGTACCTTGGCGGTAACTTACTTATCCGGGTACGGACGGGGGCGTTTTTAACAGTTGGTTTGTTGTACGGGGATAAAGAATCTTAAAATTGTCAGGGGTAAAGACGCCCTTTTTTTGTTGCGTGTTCTTTGGGCGGCGCGGGGCGGCGGCGGAGCGAGGAGGATTGCAGGGGATAGTGCGACTCTTTCTTTTGGGGACGCCGGTCTGTTTTTTTTGAACGTTACCAAACGGCAATCCATTGTTTTTTCTTACTTTTGCCAGTCCCTGCGTATACAGGGTATGTTTGTTTTTGACATTATACGATTAAGAAAAGAATTATGGAAATTGCGAGTAAGTACAATCCCGCGGATGTAGAGGGGAAATGGTATCGGTATTGGTTGGAGAACGGTTTTTTTAAGTCTGTGCCGGACGACCGCGAGCCGTATACGATTGTTATCCCTCCGCCTAACGTCACCGGCGTACTGCATATGGGACATATGCTTAACAATACCATTCAGGATATACTTGTGCGGCGCGCGCGTATGCAGGGCAAAAACGCCTGCTGGGTTCCCGGAACCGACCATGCCTCCATCGCTACGGAAGCGAAAGTGGTGGCCAAACTTGCGAAGGAGGGGATTGGTAAAAATGAACTGACCCGCGAACAATTCCTTGAACATGCTTGGGAATGGACGCATAAACATGGCGGCATCATCCTGGAACAATTGAAAAAACTGGGCGCTTCGTGCGATTGGGACAGGACGTGTTTTACGATGGACGAAGCCCGGTCTAAAAGCGTAAGTAAAGTTTTCTGCGATTTATATAACAAGGGGCTGATTTACCGGGGCGTTCGTATGGTGAATTGGGATCCTGCCGCTCAGACGGCCATTTCGGATGAAGAAGTGATCCATAAGGAAGAACACGGAAAGCTTTATTATATCCGATACAAGGTGGAAGGGGAAAACGGATATGCCGTTATTGCAACCACCCGTCCGGAAACTATTTTTGGCGACGTAGCGGTTTGCATCCATCCCGACGATCCGAAAACGGCTCACATGAAAGGGAAGCAAGTTGTTGTTCCCGTTGCCAACCGGATCGTACCTGTTATAGAAGATGAGTATGTGGACAGGGAGTTTGGAACAGGATTTCTGAAAGTAACCCCCGCGCACGACGTAAACGACTATCTGCTGGGCGTAAAACATAATCTTGAATCGATAGATATATTCAATGATAACGGCACATTAAACGCTTACGGATTACAATACGAGGGGATGGATCGTTTTGAGGCGCGCAGGAAAATAGAAAAAGACCTTGAAGAGATGGGGCTAATGGAAAAAGCGGAGGCTTACGCAAACAGCGTGGGATACTCCGAACGGACGGATGCGCCTATCGAGCCTAAACTGTCTATGCAATGGTTTCTCCGGATGGGACGCCTGGCCAAGCCGGCTTTGGACGCCGTAGAAAATGATACGATCCAGTTCCATCCGGCCAAGTTCAAGAATATGTATCGCCATTGGATGGAGAATATAAAGGACTGGAATATCAGTCGTCAATTATGGTGGGGACACCGTATCCCTGCCTATTATTTGCCGGAAGGCGGGTTTGTTGTTGCCGAAACCGATGAAGAAGCGTTACAGGCCGCGCGCGAGAAAACAGGCGACGGCAACCTGGAACTGACGGATCTGCGGCAAGACGAAGATTGCCTGGACACGTGGTTCTCCTCGTGGCTATGGCCGATTTCCGTGTTTGACGGGATTACGTATCCGGATAATAAAGATATCGAGTATTATTATCCGACAAATGATTTGGTTACCGCTCCGGAGATCATATTCTTCTGGGTAGCGCGGATGATCATGTCGGGATACGAGTATCGCCATAAACCCTGTTTCCGTAACGTATATTTTACAGGTATCGTACGGGATAAGATGGGACGAAAGATGTCTAAATCGTTGGGCAACTCGCCCGATCCTATCGAATTAATGAATACGTATGGCGCCGATGGCGTACGTATGGGAATGCTCCTCACCTCTCCCGCCGGCAACGATTTGCCCTTTGACGAAAGTTTATGCGAACAGGGGCGCAACTTTAACAACAAGATATGGAACGCATTCCGTCTGGTAAAGGGTTGGAAGGTAGACGACAGCATCCCTCAGCCCGAAGCTTCTGCGATTGCCGTCAAATGGTTTGCCATGCAATTAGACAAAACCATAACGGAAATGGACGGCCTGTACGACAAATATCGTTTGAACGAAGCGCTCATGACTGTTTACAAATTATTCTGGGATGAATTTTCTTCCTGGTATCTGGAATTAATTAAACCGGGCTTTGAACAACCCATCGATTTGCTTACTTACCGGGCTACGCTTGGCTTCTTTGATTCTTTGCTCCGGTTACTGCATCCGTTTATGCCGTTTATTACAGAGGAACTCTGGCAAGCGTTAGAACCCAGAGAAACAGGCGAAAGCATTATGGTATCGCGCGCGCCTCAACCCCAAAAAACAGATAATCTATACTTGCACGCTTTTGAAATAACAAAAGAGATCATCGGCGCTATCCGCACCGTACGCTTGCAAAAAAATATACCGAATAAAGAATCGATCGACCTGCATGTATTGGGGGAACATGACAGTTCGTTTAATCCGGTCATTTCAAAAATGTGTAACCTGACGCACATCATAAAGACGGAAGAAAAAGCCGCGAGAGCCGTTTCTTTCCTGGTACGCACAACCGAATATGCGATCCCGCTCGGCAGCCTGATCAATGTAGAAGAAGAATTGGCGAAACTGGAAGAAGAACGTATCTATCTGAAAGGATTCCTTCAATCGGTGATGGCGAAGCTAACTAACGAAAGTTTTGTAAGCAAAGCGCCGGCGAAGGTAATAGATATGGAACGTAAAAAACAAGCAGATACCGAAAGCAAACTGAAACGTATAGAAGAAGCAATCGTTACATTAAAAAACGAATCGTTACATTAAAAAAACTACTTATTATATTAAAAAACTTATTATTATAAACATCATGAAAAATACAAGAAGAACATTTTTCAAGCAAAGTCTGGCCGGGGCATTGATACTCGGCGCTTCGGGAATAGCCCACGCTGCGACAACCGACAACCGGGCTAAAGCAAAAGCCGGAAAAGCCGTAAACCCATTCCATCTGGGTATGGCCGGTTTTACATTCGTTAATTTCGATCTGGACGTTACGCTGAAAACATTGGAACGCCTGGACGTTCATTATTTATGCATCAAAGATTTTCATCTGCCTTTTAACAGTACGGACGCCCAGATCCAGGCGTTTCACGAAACGTGCGCCGCGCATAAAGTAACCGGATATGCCGTAGGGCCTATCTATATGAAAAGCAAAGAAGAGGTAGACCGCGGTTTTGAATATGCCAAACGGGTAGGCGTGAAATTAATTGTAGGCGTACCTAATTACGACCTGCTCCCCTATGTAAATGAAAAAGTACAGCAATACGACTTTCATTATGCCATCCATTTACATGGCCCCGACATTAAGGAATATCCGGACGCCACAGATGCGTGGAATCATACCAAAGACCTGGATCGCCGCATGGGTATGTGTCTGGATATCGGCCACGACTTACGCAACGGATGCGATCCGGTAGCCGACTTAAAACAATATCGCTCCCGCGTATTTGACATGCATATAAAAGACGTAACCGATTCGTCAAGAGCAGGCGCGGGAATTGAAATAGGACGCGGGAAAATAGATTTCCCCGCTCTGGTAAAGATGATGAGAGAGATAAATTATACCGGCATGTGCAGTCTGGAATATGAAAAAGACATGAAAGACCCATTCCTGGGAATTGCCGAATCGATCGGTTACTTTAAAGCGATCAGCGATTCAGAATAATAAACGTATGAAAAGAGGTACAATCTGTCTGTTTATTCTATGCCTGCTTACGGCATGCAGCCAGACACGCTTTGTGGGTATAGAAACATTTAATCCGGCCGAGATTACTTATCCCGACTATGCGAGGAAAGTTTTGATTGTTAACCATGCGGTTCCTCAACCGCCGGATAGCGGTTATGAATACAAAATAGCCGGCGTTGTGCAAGATACCTGCCAAGCGTATGCCGACAGCGCCTTATTTGACGTTTGCAGAGCCTTGGGCGAAGCGATTGCCGAAACAGGCTTTTTTTACGATGTGCTTCTTTTTAATGAAAATACGCGCAAAGATAACGCCTTTGCCTCCGACGTAAAACTGACGCAAGAGGAAGTACAGGCTCTCTGCGAAGAAACCGGGGCAGACGCCGTTATATCTTTAGACCGTTTACTTTTTACTATGAAAAAGGACGTTTCCGTTTTTTCGGAAGGGTACGTATATGGAGCCATAGGCGTGGAAATGAATGGGATTATCCGGAGCTATTTGCCATACAGGGATACGCCGCAGGCTACTGTTATACTGGCAGACAGCCTTTTTTGGGGCGAAGAAGCGTTGGATATAAGCCTGGTAAACCGGTTACTGCCCACGCCCGACCAGGCGCTGCGAACAGCAGGCGCTTATACAGGAAATAAAACATATCCGGTATTTGTTCCGCATTGGGACAGAGAAAGCCGATGGTTCTTTACAGGAGTAGGCGCTCGCTGGAAAAAAGCGGGCGCTTATGCCGCCAAAAACAAATGGGATGAAGCGCTGAGAGAATGGTCGATTATTTACGACGCAAACCATTCCAACTGGAAAAGCAAAGCAAAATCGGCCTCCAACGTCGCGCTGGCTTATGAATTAACCGGATATCTGGATAACGCGCTTTTACTGGCAACCGAAGCATGGGAACTGTTTGAACAAAATGCCGGAGCAAACGACGCCTATACGCAGCTTCAATCCTTCTATAAAGAAACGCTTGCTAAACGAATTCAATCCGAAAAAAAGTTACATGTTCAAATGGGCGAAGAATAATGCGTTTATTTATAAAATAATATTACTTTTGTTTTATTCTTCAAAAAGAGAATACAAAATAGCATGAGTGCAAACAGCGCAAAAATCCAATCTGTAATAGAAAATACATTTACGTCTGTTATTAAAAAACGGATAAAACATGAATCGGCAAATCCTGTTTGCGATTTATACGTCACGGTAGATGCAGAAAGCGGCGAGTTGCAAATTTTTGACGAAGATGAAAATTTGCTGGAAAAAGTCGTTATCTTCGACTGGGTGAACAACAAAGACGGCGACGCCGTATTCAACAAAAAGGCGTCGGCCGTGGTGAAAGCCGCGCTTACGACGCTCGCCTCCAAGAATATGTTTGATCACGCCTGTTTCATGAAGCCTTTTTCCGTTAATCTGGCCGACGATAATTTTATTGAACTGGAAGAACTTCTTTTTATAGACGCCGACGCCTTTCGCCTGGACGATCCGCTGTTGAAAGACTTAGACTCCGAGCTGGACGATTTTCTGTACAATCTTTTATCGGATATGCCGGGTAAAAAATGAAAGGCGGCCGGCCTTTTCCGCTACTTAGTACGTTTATATTCCTGAGGCGTAACGCCGAATTGTTTTTTAAAGCATTTGCTGAAATAAGCCGGATGGTTGAATCCCAACTGATAGGCTATTTCGGCAATGGTAAATCCGGCGTCTTGCTCTAACAACTGCCGTCCCTTATTCATCTTGAGGTAAACCAGGTAATCGTTAGGCGTCATTCCGGTTATTTCTTTTATACGGTTAAAGAAGCGCGTTCTTCCCATCCCCAGTTTTTCATACCACATTTTTGTATCAAACGAATGGTTGTTCCCATTCTCTTCCACAATGCGGTTGGCCGCCGCTAAAAATTCTTTTTCGCGCTCGTCGGTAGCCATTTCAAGCATTTGCTCTTGCTGTTCGGGCTTTTGCCGCAAGATAAGACGCCTGTTCCTTATCAAATAGTTGCAACGAAGAAACAGGATACGTATATTAAAAGGCTTAACAACATAATATTCCGCTCCGCTCCGGATACTCGTTATATTCTGCTGTTCGGAAGGTTGAGACGTTACTAAAATAACCGGAATATGGCGCGTATAAATATTTGATTTCACCCTGGAACACATCTCTATGCCCGACAATCCCGGCACATTTATTTCGCAGATAACAATATCCGGTTTTTCTTCCAGAATATAGTCGTATCCGCTATCGGCATTATCAAACTCCATCACCTGGTAATGCATGGAAAAAGTCTCCTTCAACAAATGGCGCATTTCATAATCATCCTCCACCAATACCATTTTATACGTCTTTTTTTCCGTTTCGGGCAACCAATCCCCGTCGTCGTCGTCCCCTGTCCTGTCGGCGAGCGCAAAGGGTAGCAGCGGTTTGGCTTCCTCCTGCCTGTCCTGTATATCTTCCATGTTCAGATGCGCCAGGCCTGTGGGGATAGATACGATCCAGACAATCGTATCCCCTTCGCGAGAAACGGCTATCGAGCCTTTATGCAAGGAAAGTATCCCTTTACTGAAAGCAATCCCGACGTCGCCGTCGGGCCACATGGATATATCCGAAAAAGAGTCCGCCCCATTCATCCCATCAATCAGATCATCCCCCATTTTTTTATTCCCGCTTCCCGCTTTGTGCGCAATCTGCACTTTCCAGTAGCCGGTAATGCTGCGAACCGAGATTGTAACGGCGTCGCGAGGCGCGGAGGCTTTAAAGATAAACGACGTTAAATGATAGAATACCTTCTGCATCTGTCGCTGATCAAACCATACGGGAGCATAATCGCTCTGCCGGTTGAATTTAAAAAACAGTTCCTTTTCGGAGGCATAATCGCTGAAGTTTGAATAAATTGTTTGTATAAACGCCATCAAATCATACTTTCCTATCTTCAAGCGAAGTTTGTTTTGCTCCATTTTCCGGAAGTCGAGCATCTCCGTTACAAGATCCTGCAAGCGTACCGCCTGTTTTTTAATTTTTTCCAGTTTATTTTTCCCTTTCGCCGGAAATTCCGGCATACGGTCGATAAGCGATACGATTATTGTTAAGGGGATACGGAACTCGTTGGACACATTTACAAAAAAGTCCATCTTGTTTTTATTCAGTTCCTCTATCCGTATCACCTCCCTCCGTTCCATTTCCAGCGACGCCTCCAGCAACGTGCGGCTCCTGTACGCGCGTATGATTAACGCAACAACGGCCGTCAGCGCCAGCAGATAAGCCAGGCAGGCCGGAACGGTTCGCCATAGCGGCGGCTTTATAACAATCGTCATTCGGGCGGTTTTGCCCGTATCGCCGGTTTCTCTTACGGTCAGTTGATAGACGCCCGGAGGCAACGAATTATAAACAATCGTTTTATGACCGGTAGCTATCCAGTAATCGTCCAGTCCCTCCAGCCTGTATTCATAGCTGGAGGTACGCGAGGCCAGATAATCGGAAGACGCAAATTTCAGGCTGACCGTATTCTTGTCGTAAGGCAAAACGACCTGGCAGGATTGAAGCAAATCTATCTTCAGCGGAACCGATTCGCCATTATTAACCTGCAACGAGCTGAAGTATAGCGCATACGGAGGATGCGCCGAAACAAGGCCCTCGCCCGAAAAACAAAATAAACCATAAAGGCAACCGGCATATATTCTGTTTTCGGCGGCAGAAACATACAAGCCACATTCGCCAATAAAGGCCGTTAAGGGCGAAGACTGATTGAGGCGGATATGATACGACGAATAAACCGCGTTGCGCGGCGCCATATTCATCAGGGTAATGCCCTTATTGGAAGTGACAATCAAGTGATTTTCGGGCGAAAACGCTACGTTGTAGCAAATATTACTCGGCAGGTTATGCTTTTCTTCATTAAACACATAAAAAGTATCTGCGGCCTGATCATACTTGAGTATCCCCGACTTGAGCGTCACCAAATACAAGCCCCTTTTATAATCGCCGCCTATTTTAATTACGGCGCTGGGTATCCCGCTGTCCCGGCTTATCCCATCGCCATAATACCGCAAAATTTGATTGGTTTGGAGGTCTATGGTAAACAGTCCGCGCCGGAAAGAAGAAACCCACAAGATGTTTTTCTCATCCAAAAACACGGTACGGATAATGCCCGAACAACGCTCGCGCAAGGCGGCGTCGGCAAAAAACCAGTCGATAGCAAGCGTTTCCCTGTTTAACCGGAACAAACCATTCTGCGTATGTAAAATAAGGCCATCCCCGCAGGGCGCAAAATTTTCAATAATATGCTGGTACACGTCGGATAATACGTCGCTTTCTATCCGCCTGACCGTTTGCGTTTGGAGGTCGAGGTAACAAATCCCTTCCATATAAACGCTGATAAACAGGCGGTCGTACGCCGGGTCGTACCAAAGCGCCTTGATTTTGTTTGCCGGCAAACCGTTTGCCGTGGTCAGATGCTCAAACGAATCGCTGCCCGCCCGGAGGATATTAACGCCGCTCCCCTCTGTGGCAAAATACATAGTACCGTGCGCATCTTTTGTAATCTGCCCGATCATAGCGCCATGCAACCGTCCGGGACTGCTTTCGTCGGTAGCATAAAACGTATAATTATCCATCACAGGATGATGATACCTTACGTCGCCATAATACGAACCAATCCACATCGTCCCCTGCCGGTCGGAGAAAAGAGCCGATATCATCGATTCTTTCCAGATATACTGCTTCCATTCAAAGGCGTCCTGCTCCTTTTTCTGCAAGCGGTACGCTCCGGTAAGCGTGCCAATCCAGACTGTTTTTTCCACATCCTCCTGTATGCACAGGATATGATTGGGTATCTGCACGCTTTGAGCCGTTCCTTCGCGGTTAATCCGCAACGGCGTAAGCGCCCGGTCGGGCGGGAACAAATAAAGCTGATACTTCTGCGTGGCAATCCAGATACATCCGCCGGAATCTTTATACAGACACACAATATGCTCGCCGGGCAACAATACCTCTACCCGCCCCTCTTTTATATCCGCCACGTAAATACCCGAAGGCGTGCCTACCCAGCAAACGCCTTCCTCCGGGCTTACGATGGCGGTGGCGTAACGGACAGAGTCGGGCAGCGAAAGGAGCGGCCTGCTTGCTCCCGTATCCGGATCATAAACCGAAAGCGCCTTGCCGGCCGACAAATAGTAGAGGCCGGCGTCCGAATAACAAACAGAATAGGTGGGAATCTGAAGATTATGAAACGTTTCGTGTACAAGATCAAACGAAAACAAGGCATTTTCGGCCAGAAAAAACAATAACGAATCGCCCCCGCAAAGGGCGTGAATATTAGAATCTTCCACGCCGGGCAAATATTCGGATACGCGGAATACGCGCACCTCCTCGCCGTCGAAACAATTCAAGGCGTCGTTGCCAATCCAGATACGCCCTGCAGGGTCTTGCCAGAAAGACACGGCCGACGCCTGCGACAAGCCATCCTTGTTGCCCAACGACTGATAATAAATGTCCTGCCCAAGCGCTGTGAAACGGATACATATTGTGAAGACTGTCAACGGTACAAGTCTGTTTATGTTCATTTTTTTTTAGATATAGTTCTTTATGTAAGCGGCCTTCCGGCGCACAAACTTACACAAAAATCAGTACCCGCCAGCGCGCCGGCAAGGGAATTGAGAATGGAAAATGGAAAATGGAAATAAATCGAGGGGATTACTGTAAAAGACCCGCCAGCAAGCTCAAAGAGGGTAAAAGCAACGGTTTTAAGAGATAATCGCGGCTGTATCCCCAATATTTAGTATTTTTGCGAATGAGACATAGAGATACAGCGCCATCTAAAAGCACGCATTGTTTTCTAACGATAGTGAAATCATTGAGTATACCCATATTAAAAAATGAATCATGCTTTTTGAAGAATATAAATATTTCAATTTTCAGTTTCCAGAACCGCAATATTTGGGAGCAAAACACACTCATTTATCGTGGATTAATCAATTTATTCCCCCCAATATAAATACAGCTCTCGATGCTTTTGCAGGCTCTCAATCTGTCGGTTTTCTTTTTAAACAATTGGGTTTAAGAACCATTACAAATGATTTTCTCAATTTCAACAATCAAATAGGCAAAGCTCTTATTGAAAACAAATCACAGAGATTATGTACAGATGATTTAACAATTCTATTTCAAGAATCCCCGCAAAAGAAAGACTATAATCTAATGGAGAAAGTCTTTACTGATGTATTTTTCGAGAAAGAAGAGTCTGTTTTTCTGGATAATTTCAGAGCGAATATTCCATTGTTGAACAATCCGCATAAACAAGCATTAGCTTTTGCGGTTATGAATCGCAGCTTAACGCGGAAAATCACAATGGGACATTTTGGGCACACGCAAGCATTAGTTTATGCCAGCGCCCCCGAAAGAATAAAACGGAATCGCAGTTTGATTCGTCCAATAAAAGAGTTGTTTTTAGAACTTCTGCCAAAATACAACGATGCGATTTTTGATAATGGTCAAGATAATCAGAGTTATAACAAGAATATAATTGAGTTATTGCCCGAATTATCAAACATTGATTTAGTCTATTTTGACCCGCCTTATTGCAACAGTCATGCTGATTATCAAGGATTTTATCACTTACTTGAAACTTATACCGAATATTGGGAAAATAAAAAATTCATAAATGGAATAAAGCGCTATGAACCACAACGATACAGTGGCTTTGACAAAAAAAGCGAGGTAATTGCTTCTTTTGAGAAATTGTTTGAGGCGTCAACTAAAATTCCATATTGGCTGATAAGTTACAACAATCGAAGTTATCCTGATATTCAGACATTTGAAAAGCTGATTTCAATACATCGCGATGTGAATATTGAACACAAAATTTATCAAAACGACAGAGGCGGAAAAGGTAGCGTAGCAGGAAGTAAAGAAATATTATTTATCTGCACGCCCAAGAAAAAACACGCTATAACAACAACCTGCAAACAAGATTTGGCATATGGAAGATTTTAACTATTGGGATAATCTTCATAGAAATGAGCATTTGGAAGAATTTAGCAAGAATCGAGGATGATTTGTGTAAACAGACTTTGCAAACGCTTAAAGACGAGAAAATTGAAATGCTGAAAGAAGCGCAAAGAAATCCCAAATTATTGGCAAAATGGCTTTACGAAAATCAAGGAGAAATGCGTTTCGGTTCAGAAAACCGTTTGTTTTTGGTATTGGTTGATACCGAAGATTTCAATAACTCATGGAAATTAAAACGAAACATTGACTTGTTAAAACCGACAATTGTTTCTTATCTTGACCATTTCAAAAAAAAGAAAACAGAAGAATTGCGCGTTGATTTTGAATTTAAAGGCAAACCTCATGGATTTTCAGCTTTGGCAGATGTGATTTTTGTTGTGAAATAAGTTTATACGCCAATTGTTGAGGCAGACGTTAATTTTATCGACGCCATTTGAAACAACATTACCTCATTTTACAGATTTTGCACAACCTGCTTTATCGCCGCGCGAAGGAGGTATCAGGCTATCTCCCAGTCGCTACGCTTCATTGGGGGTTATTTACATGCAGACCTGCGGTCTGTGAAGAAACGCAAGATTTGGCAGGCGATCCCGACGAATGGATACAAAAAGGGTGGAAGCCGCTGTGGCTTCCACCCTTTTTGTATTTGCTTAAAAAGCGCGCGCGGGGGGCGAAATCAGAAAGCAGAAAGCAGAAGGCAGAAGGCAGAATGGAGAAAGCAGAATTAAAATAAATCGAACGAAAAAAATGATACGCCAATCATCCTCCCCATGCAAGAAGCGTCTGATCCATTTGCTAATTCTGCCTTTCTGCCTTCTGCTTTCTGCCTTTCTGCCTTTCTGCCTTTCTGCCTTCTGCCTTTCTGCTTTCGGTTAATCGGGCGTCTCGGTTTTGGCGTCGAGCTTTTTGTGCAGCTCTTCCATTTCGAGGCGGTGGCGCTCTACTTCGAGCGCATGCGCCGCGGTATCCGTTTCATGCTGTTTTTCCAGGGCGGCTACCAGGTCTTCGGTGGTTAAAGGCAGGGAGAAGGTGGGCTGGTTGCCGAAAATGGGTTCGTCGTCTATATGCTTCATGAAGGCCGCCTTGATAATGAACTGCTTGCCGTGGAATCCGGGCAGGAAGACGTCGTTGTGCAGACGGGTAGTCATCTGGCGGTATACTTCCTTGCCGTCTGCCGCGCCGGTGATTACAATCAGCGCCTGGCGTACGCCGGGAGGCCATCCGTGCGCCACCAGCGCGGCGTTTTCGGCAGACGACTGGTCTATCACCACGCGAATGGCGTCTTCGCTAATCACGCGCACC
>JAIRYL010000126.1 GCA_031267775.1 Tannerellaceae bacterium | reverse complement strand
GTATCATGGCCTACTTCTTCCAGGTCGTTATGCTTCCCGCTTACGCGAAGGCATTTCTGCGAGTCGGCAATGCGCGGATATTTAACGGGTACATTGCCTAAAATGATATCTTTAAACTGATTCATACCCGCATTTGTGAACATCAGCGTCGGATCTCCTTTGATAACCATTGGAGCGGAAAGAACGATTTGATGATTCTTTGATGCAAAAAACGATTTGAATGATTCACGGGTTTCTTTTGCTGTCAACATATTATGATAAATTGTATTACTCGTTAATAATCCGAAAAACGATTTGCAAAAATACTGTAAATTATTATTTTTGCGATTATTATCATTATAAAATATTCAATGGGACTTTTTAGAACGCGCAAATCATATTACTTATACGACCCTAATACGCTGAGTTACGAGCGTGTCTATCCATCGGCAAAAGACCGTCTCTTTACTATTATCCGTCATTTAAGCATGGGCGTCATTGTAGGATTGATCATCTTTTTTGTTATGATGCGCTTTTTTGAATCTCCGATGGAATCGCAATTACGAAAAGAAAACAAATTACTGCAAACGCAATATGAAGTATTGTCGTTACGGCTAAATAATGCGTTTGATATATTAAGCGACGTTCAGCAGCGCGACGAAAATTTATATCGCGCTATTTTTCAGGCGGCGTCGATACCGGAATCTATCAGAAAGTCGGGCTTTGGCGGAACCAATCGGTACGAATACCTGATGAGTCTCCCCAACTCCGATCTGGTAGTTGCAACCACGCAGAAAATGGATATGCTTACCAAGCAGTTGTATGTGCAATCTAATTCGTTGGAAGAATTAGTAAATATAGGAAAAACGCAGGAAGAACGCGCAAAATGTATTCCCGCTATCCAGCCCATATCGAACAAAGACCTTACGCGTACGGCTTCCGGCTATGGCATGCGTATCGATCCTATTTATCGTACGCCTCGTTTTCATGGAGGTATGGACTTTTCCGCTAAGATAGGAACGGAAATTTACGCCACAGGTAATGGCGTGGTTACATTTGCCGGATGGAAACAGGGATATGGTAACTGTCTTATGGTAGACCATGGGTTTGGTTATGAAACTTTATACGGACACATGAGCCTGTTCAAGGCGCGCGTCGGACAGAAAGTAACCCGTGGCGAAGTTGTCGGGTTTGTAGGAAACACCGGAAAATCAACCGGCCCGCATTTGCATTACGAAGTGATTGTACGCGAAAGACGCGATAATCCTTCCAAATATTATTTTATGGATCTTTCTCCCGAAGATTTTGACCGTATGATTCAGATTGCAGAAAATCACGGACAGGTTATGGATTAATCTTCTTTTTGTCGTGGCATTAAAAAAAGATAAAGATTTAAAAATGTATTTCTCTATCGGAGAGGTAGCTAAAAGGTTTGGACTAAATGAATCCACCTTGCGGTTTTGGGAAAAAGAGTTTGATTTTATTCGCCCCAAAACAAATGCAAAGGGTATTCGTTTTTATAAAAACGAAGACATTGAGTCTATCAGGCTTGTCTATTATTTGGTGAAAGAAAAAGGTATGACGTTGTCCGGCGCCCGGCAGAAATTAAAAAATAACAAAGGAAATACGATTCGCGAAGAAGAAATTGTTCACAAACTGAAGAAGATTAAAGAAGAGTTACTCTCATTAAAAGACGCCTTTGATGCGATCGATCCGGTTGAATAATATGTTGCGAGAAAAAATTATCTTTGTAGCGAATTAATAACAAATAAAAGAAATGGAAATTACAGGAAAAATTATCGCCGTCTTACCGGCGCAGGGGGGTGTAAGCAAAACCGGAAACGAGTGGAAAAAACAGGAATATGTGCTGGAAACGCATGACCAATATCCAAAGAAAGTATGTTTTCAACTATTCGGGAATGATAAGATTGAACAGGCGGCTATTCTGGCAGGAGAAAATTTAACGGTTCATTTTGATATAGATAGCCGTGAATATAACGGACGCTGGTTTACCAATATTAATGCATGGAAAGTGGAACGTGCAAATACAGGAGTTCCTCCGGCTGTTACGCCGGACAATTTTGCGCCTGTCGGCCTGTCTTCTGCCCCGGATTTTCCGCTTCCCAGTCCAACAGACGATCTGCCTTTTTAAACGAACATCCCTTTACTTGTAGAGCAGCAGGACGGGTATCTTATTTGAAGCAAATGCTCTGACAGGCGGAGCCTCATCTATCGCTATATGAAATATTGTCGGTAGTCATGTGGCTGCGCTGAAGAAAAAACCGGATCTGCGCAGTTCCTTAGTCGGCAACGCGTCCAACGGATTTGATGTTTTTTATTTTGGAAAGAGTTAAGCATAAGCGTTGAATATCTTCCACGTTATGTACCTTTAGCTTTATCTTGCTTTCAAATACGCCGTCCTTAGCTTCAATTAAGAGGCGTTGTATGTTTACGTTAAAGTCGTTGGATATGATTTGAGTAATCGTATTCAGTACGCCTAAAGAATCGATTCCCTGTATTTCGAGCGTGGCGTCAAAAGAGGTGTTTTTATGACTGCTCCATTCGGTAGAAACAATCCGTTCGCCAAAACTGCTTTTCAGCCGCGTTGCAATAGAACAGGAGCGTTTATGAACAACCACGCCGCCATCGTTGTTGATAAAACCGATCGCATCGTCGCCGGGAATAGGTTTGCAACATTCAGCAACGGTATAATTATGTTCAAAAGCCCGTTCGGTTAATATGTATGGCTTACTCTTATCTATTTTGGGTACCTCTGTTGCTTCCTGCAATTTCTCTTCTTTTTCTTCTTGTTTCTCTTTGTTTTTAGAACCCATTCTCAAAACTTCTATCAGTTGATTCCACATGGGTTTATCCTGACTTTTGTCTTTGAGTAGTTTTTTTAAGTTTTCGGGTAGTATAACAGTCCCTTTTTCTACCGAATAGAAGAAATCTTCCCGTTTGGGAAAACCGAAAAATATGGCCAGCTTATCCATGCTTGTCGTATCCGGTTCTATTTCTGCTTTTAAGAAAACGGAAATAACCTTTTCTTCTCCTTTCCTGGCTCCCTCTCTTTTAATCTTCCGGAGCGCAGCTTCTATTTTTGTGCGCGCTTTTGCCGTAATTACAAAATGCAACCATTCCGCTTGCGGCGTCTGCGAGCGGGATGTGAGTATTTCTACTTGATCTCCGCTTGACAAACGGTGGCTAAGCGGCGCCAGTTTATGGTTTACTTTAGCTCCAATGCACATATTTCCTACATTCGTATGGATTGCGTAGGCAAAATCTAAGGCTGTAGCCCCTTGTGGGAGCGTCTTAAATTCGCCTTTAGGGGTGAATACAAATATTTCGGAAGTATACAGATTCATCTTGATCGTATCAAGAAAATCCAGCGCATTCGGGTCGGGACTGTCCAGTATCTCTTTAATCGTCTGCAACCATTTGCCTAATTCAGTATCCTCTTCTATATTGTCTCCTTTATACTTCCAGTGGGCGGCAAATCCTTTTTCTGCAATTTCATCCATACGCCGGCTACGGATTTGAATTTCAATCCATTGCCCGTCAGGCCCCATTACCGTAAGATGTAATGCTTGATATCCGTTTGCTTTAGGGCGACTTACCCAATCCCGTATTCTGTCAGGCTTAATACGATATATATCAGTAATAGCGGAATAAATATCCCAACAGCGGTTTTTTTCATCTATATTGGGCGCCGGTTCAAATATGATGCGTACGGCAAATAAATCATAAATATCTTCAAACGTAATTTTTTTACTTTGGATTTTACTCCAGATGGAATAAGCGGATTTAACGCGGGCGCGCATTTCATAGGTAAGTCCCATTTTATCCAGTTTGACGCGTACCGGTTTTGCGAAATGCTCAAAGAGAGTATTGCGTTCTCTCTCCGTAGTTTTTAATTTATTATGTATCGAATGATACTCTTTCGGATGTTCATATTTAAAGCTTAGGTCTTCCAATTCGGATTTTATGGTAAATAGGCCTAAACGATGCGCTAAAGGCGCATAAAGATAGGAGGTTTCTCCTGCAATTTTAAGTTGTTTAGCCGGAGACATAGAACCTAATGTACGCATATTATGCAAACGATCGGCAATCTTAATTAAAACGACGCGAATATCACTATTCATCGTAAGAAGAAGTTTTCGGAAATTCTCAGCCTGTTTTGACGCCTGTTCTCCAAATATACCTTCTGATATTTTAGTAAGTCCGTCTACAATCTGGGCGATTTTTTCGCCAAACATATTTTTTATATCCTCAACCGTATAATCGGTGTCTTCCACTACATCATGTAGCAGAGCCGAACAGATAGAAGTAGAACCTAACCCCATCTCGCTGCATACAATATGAGCGACAAGTAAAGGATGCATGATGTAAGGCTCTCCCGAAAGACGTCTGCCAATGGCATGCGCTTGTTTCGCAAAGTAGAAAGCTTTTGTTATCTTCTCTATTTTACGTCGGTGATTCGAATGGATATAGTCTTCTAACAGGGCGTCGAATTCTTTTTGAATCATTTGCTCATCAAATTTCATTTGCTCGTCAGACTTCATTTGTTCTGTTATATTGTCCATAAAAAGCGTCTCCTCTACTGTTTTTTGTAAGGAAGCAAATATATTAAATATTTATTTGTTTATGTTTACAAAGAAACGGTTTTTGCCGGCGATTCAGGGAGAAAAGATTGAAAATAAAATACCGTCTCGAATTGCCGACTATTTTCCATC
The DNA here is from genome assembly GCA_031267775.1 of Tannerellaceae bacterium. Lineage (GTDB taxonomy): Bacteria > Bacteroidota > Bacteroidia > Bacteroidales > Tannerellaceae > DFXE01. Next base: position 659 of record JAIRYL010000126.1, on the reverse strand, counting down.
ATGTTAGTCTCGCAGCAACGTTTAAATTTTATCAATTTGCAGGTAACCAAAAAACGGCGACAATCTCTTTTTCATCAACTCCATGTGTTGAGCAACGCCGGTTTAATACGCAAATCCATCTCTATCCCCCATAGCAAACAAGAAAACAGCATAGAATAATCCGAAGCGTAAACAGATTGAAAATTAGCACTTTGCAGCTAACGCTTTTTTCCGTCTCTTAAAAAGAGAAACATAGAAAAACACATCCTTTTGCCTGCAAACATACGATATTTTTTCAAATAGTATCCCATAACAAGCCTTTTTTGCTGTTTTTTTCCCCGATTCTACTGTTTTTTTTCCCTCTCTTTTTAAGAGACGGAAAAAAGACGATAGATATTCTTTTACTGGTGTGTTGAGAATATAAAGGCTGAAGAAAAACCCTCCTTCGTTAAATTTTCGTTGGCAAAACAGATACGATACGGTTTAGAAATGAATGGTAATATGTATTTCATTGCCAAATTAATTCGCCTTTTATAAGTTACTTTTCGGGAGTGACGAACCTTGCTGCATATAACCCTTTATTCAATTGGAAAACAATTTTTTCTCTAAGCTGCTTCAGTTGCCATACTTAAATAGATGGTTGATTTTTATCAGCGATTTGTTTTTATCGGTATCCTCTA
>JAIRYL010000001.1 GCA_031267775.1 Tannerellaceae bacterium | reverse complement strand
AAACTTACATAAAAATCAGTATTTATAAGCGCGTCGGATAAAAATAAAGTATTTATAGAGGAAATAGTGGATTTTATTCCAACATAATTATAACATTAGGTATTTATCTTCTTTGATTGATACGGCTTCTGGCGGGGAAGTGTTTGTGATAGTATTTGCTTGCTGACCGGACAGGAAACAGGGTTGGGGGAAAAGCTACTGGCGGGGATAAGGGTGGCCAAACAGAAAGGAATAAATACATTCGGTCTTAATGTCCTAAAATACTTCATGTCATATTCAAAAGAAATATTCATTTTAGGATTAGGTTAAGGATTAAGAGGGTGTATCAAAAGTTACTTATTCGTCCTGTAGAATCAAATATTTGAAATCAATCTCGGATAGGTATCCGAATAAAACGGCCTTAAAAATACTTTTGACATACCCTCTTAATTAAACGACATTGAATGGCAATCTGTTATTTTACCCATAGCTTTATGGCCTGCGGGCCTGCGGCTACGCTTATCAGATAGACGCCTTCATCCAAGGTCTTCCTGATCAGCAACGGATCGATAGCCGTTACTGTTTGTTTATGCAGCAACTGTCCTTGCATATTATATATCATCGCCTCTTTGTAAAGCGTATGATCCGTAAGTCCCTGCACAATTACCTGCCCAAAGGAATAGTAAGCGGATAATGGCGTAGTCTTCATATCATCTATGCTAACCAGACTGCTGTTAAAATGAAGCGTAAAACGGTCGGTCTTGTCAGACGGAGAAGAAAGAAAGGTATACGACGTTCTCATCAAATCGGTCAGCTTGCCGGTCTTATGATCTTCCAGAATAACAGACGTTATCGATTCCAGGGAATTTATCCGTTTGGCTTTTAATGTTATCTCCTGTTGCTGATCAGACGGCACAAGATACATGGTCAATTGTTTTGTATCAGGTTTGACTACATTTGTAATCAGCTTCTTGTTGTTTGACGAGCTGGTATATATTTGATTTACGCCGCCGGTTTTATTGAATAATTTCTCGGCGTCGTACAGATGGTCGGCTTTCAATGTAGCGTCGTTCCGAAATACTACGCACAAACGGTCGTAGCCGCCGGTTATATTATCTCTTGTTTCGATAAGCAGTTCGTCGACAGCTTCCTGCTGCGCGCTTCTTAACATAGACGTCGCCCCATGCGAACGTTTTGAAAGAGGTATTTTAAAATTAGCCGACGTATCCGTTTCTTTTTTAACGACAAACATCTGCATCGGGGCTATTAACGGGCTGCCTTCATACGTTCCGCCTACTTCGCTCATGTGCTGAAAAGAAGCCGTAAAAGAAAACTTTCCGCCGGTATACGTGCTTCTACTGCCTTCGGAAAGCAGATACACTTTATTTTCCATTTCGCCGGCGCTGAAAGTTCCAAAGTCGCTTGCTTGAGGATTGGCCAGATAAGAAGACAAATCCAATGGAACGGTAAACGGATTGCCCAAATAATTATAATCTGCTGTAAGAGGAACGATAACGTCCGACACATTCAGTTCTTCGCCGGTATATCGATCCGCATTCTTGTTGAACTGGGTAAACGACGCCGGAGCAAGCATACGCCCAAACTGATATTTTTCTTTAATTACATCCTCGAATTTAGCGCCTTTCCATTGCGGGTCTAACGCGCTATTATAATAAGTTGTATTTGCATAAGGAACTAATGCCTGCCCCAGTATATAACCGACTCCCGGATTTAACGCCGTAAGTGGATTTCTGATCCATAAGCCGTCGCGCGCTCCTTCTAATAACTTGCTTGTTTTAGGCGCCGATAAGAAATTATAAAAGAAATAATCGGCATAAAGCTTTTTATAAGGCGAAGCAAATCCAGCCAGGCCGCCCCGTGTATGATTATTCCCCAAATCAAGATTAACCTGCACAAATCCATGCTCTGCAGAAGCGGCTTCCTCGCTATGTCTGTACTCGATCGTTCCGCTGGGATCAACCCATAAATGAGCCGCCTGCGTTCTGCTCCCGGAACCGGGAACAGCCTTTGAGTCTACCACCATACGTCCCTTTTTAAATTTCAGGTTTTTTATCGATATACCCATACACGTATCTATTACGACCGTAGATTTTGCGTAATCGTCTGTAAGCATATTAATAATGACCTGGTCGGGGAATTTAATATAATGACTGCTTCTGTCTGCCGTACCTTTTATTTGTTGCGAGGCGTTTCCTTTAAATTCAAAAATCCCGTCGCAGGAAGAAAATACATTACCCGTATTTACATCATTGATAAAATCGCCCGTTAACACGGTTTTTCCCTTATGAGCAATTTGAGAATCTTTCCCTACCTTTAAATCGCCTTGAATATATAATGCTGATGTTCCATTTTCCGACGCCGTTCCTCCTACATACATTTTTCCGGCATTATACATAACCTGAGCCTGAAGCAACGACGCATGGAAAAGGAGAGTAAAAAATAATACTGTTAACTGATATTTCTTCATTTTCAATCGAACTCTTTATAATGATGTTTTTATTAGTTGAATGTCTTTCATGCAACGAACAGAATGTCCGGCAGAAAAATCGGATGAACCTACCGCAGGGATACCTGAGCCTGAAGGAATAAATACATTGCGCGTATTGCCTGTGCCTGTCAACGTCCACGAAAATCCGGAGCCGCTCGAATTGCTTGGTTGCCATTTGCCTGTTTCTTCCGATAAATAGCCGTTAGAGAAGTCGCTCGCCGTTCCGGCAGTCCAATACGTTTTCTCTGATTCCTCCGGAACGCGCCAACCTGCAGGGCAAGGATCAGAATATGTTTTCGTCGTTTGCCATAAACCTGAAGCGGGAGAAGAACCCGTCCAATACGGTTTTGTTCCTTTATGATAAAAGGTTGCCGGATTCTTGACGGCGTCTGAAAGGTTATCTTCCTTTTCAACGGGACGATTCGCAACATCCATTGGCGCAACATCTGTTAGTGCCTGCGGGAAAGGATCTTTTCTTCCCCACTGGTAAAACATACCTTTATTACTGTCATATCGTCCCAGCATTTGCTTCATGAACAACGACACATTCGGATTATGATAACTTTCATCCATATAATCAGCGCCGGGCATGCACCAGATATGCCAACTCCACAGCACTTCATCATCGTCGATACCGCCCACCATGGACGCTCCGCTCCCTTTTCTAACGACGGCAACTACGGCGTTACCGGATTTTTTTGCGCCTCCCTTGGCCGTTATTTCTATATGTCGGTCTTTTGTATAAACGCCGTCGCCGCCTATTTTAGCCGTAATGACAGCTTGTCCGCCGCCTGTTTCCTGCCATAGAACCTTTGCTTCAATATCGGATGTGGATAAGCCGTTAAACAATGTACCGTTACGAGCTTCGTTGGCAAAAGCCAACGGGATACGAGTCAACGCCACATTACCTGATCCAAAGCATATCATACGGCTATTTGCGCCGCCGCTCTGACGAATCGTCACTTCTTTTACCAACATACCTGCCCGTACCGACAGCGTCGCTTTCCGCTCTTTCCCCGTACGATTTTCTTCCGTCATTTTAATCTTCACCATTCCCGACGCGTTTTGCGCGCCGGCAGTCGCGCCTTCAAGCGTAAGCCAGGAAGCGCCGGATAACGAGGCCGTCCATCCCCCGGAATAAGTCGTATAAACGCTTAACGGATAATATTCTGTCGCGCCTGTAAGCGGCTTGCCAATCCAGGGTTTATCCCAATCGAATAATACTTCGCTTACATTTACCCCCAACATATATTGGTTTTCAAGATAAATAACATCGTTAATATCCGAATTTTCATCTTCCAGCAACAACGAAAAATTGAAGTCTGACAGGGGCGCGCCCTGCGCCTCTTTAAGCGATTGATACCCGCCCTTAGCGCCTATTATTTTAATTATGTAACCATGATTCCGAAGGAGCGGATGGTAGGCGCCGTCTTTGGCAAAATCGATTCGATAGTAGTTGTCCGTATTATTATATTCGGCTTGTATAACAAGATAAGCCGGTTTAACGGAATCCGTTCCATTTATAATTAACGAGTCTGTTTCGGGGATATATATGGTGCGTTCCATGCTATTACCCGACGCCGGAAATGAATAGGGAGCAGAAACGTCCACCCGATCAGGCAGGGTATTTGTTTTTGTAATTACCTGTTCGTTCCATTGACTTTTGTGGGGAGCAATCTGTCCGGACTTGCTAATATTATACACATAAATATTTTTGATTTTAAAATTGCCTAAACCGTCTGCAACACCTATGTCGATTCTTGCCATGGAACGAATCAAATAAACTTTACCCAAGTTTAAAGTGGACGACGTACTTATTAACATAGAATCCTTTTTCTGTCCCCACATAGGAATGGGCGTATAATTACCTGATGTTTGAACCGAATGCCAGGGAAGGCCTTCAAATTTTAATTGATCTACAATTGCTTGTTGAGTAGTAACCCCTTCGGTAAGATTTAATGAAATGGAAGAAGGAAGATTTGCAATAAAAACAAAACGCTGTTTCTGGGGCAAACATCTAAGCGTGGTCGTAACGTTTTTAGTGGCTCCCGAAGTAGTACCTTCGTCTACTATTTTAGATTTGGGAACGGTTACCCGGTACATAAATATATCGTCCGAAGGCTCTACATTGTCTCCTCCGCTGGCAAACGCGAAAATATCAAGCGTATTAACGGTGTTTTCTTCTGTTTCTTCTATGGCATAAGTAGCGGGAGATTTTGTCTTAACCCGCTCAGAACCCGGAAATGTTATTTGAATGGATACTTCCTGTTCGCCTTCCGGTTTACTATCCGGCGTGATGGGATGCTCAACAGAACAAGCGATTAAAAATATGATCCATACTAAATTCCACTTTTTCATTTTCTTGCCTCTTTCTATATTATCGGGTGATTACTATTTTTTTTGTTATTTGTCCTGACGTTATTTGAATAGTTAGGGGAGAGGGGGCTGAACTTTCAACATCAAAGCTGATGGTTTGATTCGTAACTTTTGTTCCGGATGAAGGATTTAACGTAATGCCCTGACTTGCGGAAGACGTCCAGCCTGTCGGATTTTCAACCGTCAATGCAAACGAACCTTTAAACAAGTCGGCGCCTATATTTTCAAATAAATTACGACTAACTGCAAAATTATAGGGAGTACCTTCGTATGGATCTTCGCCCATCAACCATGATTTTATTTCTACCGTCATATTTGTTTTCATTTTTTCAAAAGCTCCTTCCGGAGTTTTCTCTCCTTCATTTTTCACATCTGCTATGTTTATTATATAACAATGATTGCGGAGGATTGGTTTAAATGATGGGGCGTTATTTATCGTTTTATCTACAAAATCCACCCGGTAATACGACTTCTCGGTAGCAGCCGACGATACGTCGTAATAGCCGCCTATAACAAAACAGGTTGCTTGAAGCGCTTCGTCGTCTTTTACGGCGTCGGCTTCATACAAGTAAATTTCGCGTTCGTATTTTACGGTTGAAGAAGACGTATACTGGATCGGGCCTTTTACTGTCAGGTTATTATCGACGGGGATACTTGCGCCTTTAACATTTCCGTCTGTTTTTACGCTATCCATATCCGGTATAACCCGTCCTTTCTTTTTATAATTATATACGTAAACATCCGTTAAACGGAATTTAGGCTGAACTTCCGATTTTACTGCGACGTCTATACGCGACAGCGCTCTTAACATACGAATAGGTTGTATAACCATATTATCTGTTACTACTTCTGCTACGCTTGCTTCTCCCCACATGGGGATAGGCCTGACGGGTACTCCCGGCGATACTTCCGCAGCGTCCCAGCGACCGCTTCCCGAAAGGTCTGATATGATAGAAGCATAGACTTGTTTCTTTGTAGCGAGCGTTGAAAAATTAGCGGCGCTCACCGCTTCGCTTGCATTGCCAATAATCACAAAACGATATTTTTCATTATTCGCCGATTTCTTTACTGATACGATAAATTCTTTTCCTTGAGCAGTTGGGTTAATAGCGGTTGTTCTGGTACGATATGCATAATATTCGTCTGTACCTGAAAGTTTAAAAGCCAGGAGGTCTACTTCTTTTATCATTTCTTCTCCGTCCGGATCTGACAGCGCATACGAAGAAGGTGCAGATGTAATATGAATAAGAGCATCAACAAATTCATTTTGTATTGGCGATTCAGGAATTTCTATCTCCTGAAAAGAACAAGAAAAAGAAATCAAAGCCATCAAAGCCAGTATGTATAATTTTGTGCTATGCATCTTCATATAATTAATAATTTAGAGAAAATTTACCCGTTCTCTTATTTTTAGAATTCCAATTCGCCATATTCCCGCACTAATTTCCATCCGTTTACATAAACAGTAAGGGTAGTCGCGTCGAAAATATATCGTATCGTAAACTCATGTTGATAACTAAAATCTATAGTAACCCCCAAATCGCGCAGGGCTAAAAAAAGCGCCACCAAATCTTCTTCAAGCAGGCAGTCTCCCGTCTGATCATTCACGATGCGCAGCTTTGGTTTGCGATCGTCGGCCAGGCGCATAACCGTCAAACTCGACGTCAATGTTTCACTGGCCTGTTCTTTTGTACAGGGCGATGAATAGGTGAAAAAATCGGACTGTACAAAATTATTATCAAACCCGAATTTATCATTGTTGTCATAGATTTCCAGCCGATAGGTGTTATTATTCAATTTTTCTTCTTCAAATCCCACTCCGGCAACGCTTACATTGATTGTATGGGTATCCTGAACTATATTCAACTGGAATTTTTGATTTTCCGCGGCGCTAACCACCTCCAGGTTCTCTCCTGTGTGCGCGGCATAAAACAGCGGCGTCAGCGGCTCGTTTACCACTTTATTTGCTATGCGGTTCAGATATACCTGAAGCTCTTTAACCGACGTTTTACCGGGTATAAGCATATCTGAAGAAACAGTATATTGATTTTGCAGGTTACCCCAGGCGACAAACGTGTATTTGCCTGATTTTAAATGAGGGATGGTCATATAATAATCCGGACTCATAACAGGCGATTCATCGATAATTTCCTCTACAAACAGTCCGTTTTCATCGAAAATATACAGGTTCATCCGCGTAATATCTGCCGGGTCAATGCCCTCTCTTATAACATCTGTCGAAGCATACGTAACAGGTTTATATGAAAAAAATACTCGCTTTTCTTTTACGCAATCAGACAGGTCGTCTTTCACGCAGGATGAAAGAACAAACGTCAATAAAAGCGCTATTGTAAAGAAATGGGATATTTTTTGTAATCGTTTCATTTTTCTATTGTAATTCTGATTGTTTAATCGTAGTTTATGAGCGACAAAGGCGCGGATGGCCTTTGTCGCTTATTTGTAAATACTGTGCTGAAAAACAATTCTTATTCCAAATCGTGATTTTCAGATACGATAACCCATTTGTTGATGCTAACCGTTACTTCCAGTAAACCTTTGTTGTCGACCGTTTGTTCAATCTCGTCATCGGTAAGTTCTCCTGTCGGAGTACCAAGTCCGTTAAACTTGTTCAATTGAATATCATAGTAATTGTTACGACTCGTTATCCCCTGATTCATGAATATGTGATAGAAACAAAATTGTCCTTTAAACTCTTCCACCTTGATTTCTGAAACACCCAAGAATGTCTTATAGTTATCAGCTTCTGTTTTATCTTTGAAATAATATACGGCCGTAGAGCGTACTATATAAAATGTTTCAGTACCCGACAGCGTAGGTTTAATCGTTTTATCCATTACCGGAGCCGTATTGCCTGTTTTAAAGGTAGCTACTGAATCCGGAGCAAATTTAGCTTTGACAACCGTAAAGGTGCTTTCTCCCTTTCTCTTTTGTGCAGAATTATTTTCCGGAGCATATTTAGCTTTGCGCAACTTAACATCTGTTCCATTTTCGTCGACAGTCGAAGCCAAACCAGTCCAGGAACCATACGCGCCGGCCGTACTAAAGTCGTTAACGAAATTTTGGGTACAATACGTTTTTCCTGCCGCGTCTTTCAGACTTCCCGTATAATCATAGTTGGGGTCTTGTCCGTTATTCGCTTTGCCATACGGATAAATTTTACCGTTCAGATTACCTAAAGACCAGTTCAAGTCCGTACTGCTAAATGTAGCGCCTGCGGCTGCCAAAGCCGTACCGGTAAATGTAGTGTTTTTGCGAACCGTAACTTTGGCAACCATACGGTCCAGAGCAATTTCAATTTTGTTGGGAGTTGATCCTCCTGCCGGCGTCGGCAGAATGTTGGTCGGTTTAACGTCGGCGCTAAACATAGGGAATCCAGTTGTCGCATATAATTTTTGAATTTCCGCTATAGCCGGCGCTGTTGCCGTTCCCAGGTTTACATACTTTGTTACGCCACTTGTCGTTTTCAGCGTTTCTCTCATTTTTTCCGCATCTCCGCTCGTCAGGTTGATACCGGCATACACATTATGAAATCCTAACGGCACGTTAATGTCGACAGCTTTGTATTGGTTATCCGTCTGCGTGCCGCCCGACGTCAGCGTAACCGTAGTATCTACTTTACAAAGGCCCTGCGTGTTAAATACAATAATAGTTACCGTATTAAATTTACGCTCGTCGTCCGTCGAA
>JAIRYL010000217.1 GCA_031267775.1 Tannerellaceae bacterium | reverse complement strand
CCTCCGGCGGAAAAGCCCTGATAGTAAAAGGCAGCTCCGGCTGGACAAAGAAGATTGTTCGATAAGTTGCATGTATAAATAACCTGTAATGCCTCCGCCCAAAAGCGGGGGCATTATTTATTTATCCGGTCTATCGCAACGGCAAGGCCTTCCGCCTAAAGCGGCTTATACTCCAACAACGTTTTTTCCCGTATCAGACATATTGATATTCAGACCTGCAGTCTGGGATTATAACGCTTCAATCCTGAAATTTTCCACATCCCTAAAGTCGGAGCGCCTGCAAAACCCTGTGTTTCTTCACAGACCGCAGGTCTGAATGTTAATAACCCCCAGTGAAGCGAAGCGACTGGGGGGTAGCGAGACGCCTCCTCCCTCTCCGTCAACCCGGAGGGTTGAATATCTGTTCATACGGCTGTGGAACTTCCGGCACAATCCCATTTTCTCTGCATACGTATTTATTTCGGATATTCAACCCTCCGGGTTGAGTGAGGCGAGGAGTTATTGGGCTATCCCCCAATCGCTGCGCTTCATTGGGGGTTATTAATATTCAGACCTGCAGTCTGGGATTATAACGCTTCAATCCTAAATTTTCCACATCCCTAAAGTCGGCTCGCCTGTTATTTTTGAACAGGACCTATACAAAAAAGAAGCTCTCCCACATATATAAGAAAGCTTCTTTTTTAAAACGGTTTTTTATTTTTTTATTTAACAAGATCTGACAATTCAGCGCCTGCTTTAAATTTAACGACATTACGTGCAGGAATGTCAATCGGCTGTTTTGTTTTGGGATTAACGCCTTTACGCGCGGCTTTTCCAGCAACAGAAAAAGATCCGAAACCTAAAAGAGCAACTTTGCCGCCTTTCCCCAATTCTACAGTAACAATATCTACAAAAGCTTCTATCGCTTTTTTCGCATCAGTTTTGCTTAAGCCGGATTTTTCAGCTACAGCACTAATAAATTCAGTTTTGTTCATGATGGTTTAAAAATTTTTATATTACACAAATCTTATATAGCCTTAAGTTTGGCTCAAATGTACTTTTATTTTGATATATTACAAAGAAAAAGGCATTTTTTTTATCGTTTTTCCATGTTTTATTATCAACTACGTCATAAATACCAAATTATGTATACCTTTGTCTAAACAAAAAGACTTATATTATGATGAATTATAATAATTCAGGTTTCCTTAATTCGATACCCGAAGTAACGAAAAACCTGCTAATAATTAATGTGATTTTTTGGATAGCGAGTATCGTTTTGCCCAAAATTAATATTGATTTAACAGATTTGCTGGCCCTGTATTATCCTGCCGCTAAAAATTTTAATCCGATTCAATTGGTATCCTATATGTTCATGCACGATACGCATTCGGTTACGCATTTATTCTTCAATATGTTTGCCGTGTATATGTTTGGGCGGGCGCTCGAACAGGTTTGGGGGGCGAAACGTTTTCTTATCTATTACATAATAACAGGCATTGGAGCCGGATTATTGAATATACTGGTAGCGTTTGTACGAATCAAAGCCGTTGAAAAAGGTTTATCCTCCGGCGTCATCGATCAGGTTTACCGGGAAGGCTGGCAAGTAATTGGCGAAGGAATGAACTATACCGGTTTGGCCGGGCAGCTTAATCTGCTGATAAATATACCCATGGTAGGCGCTTCGGGAGCCGTATTCGGCATATTGCTGGCGTTTGGCCTGTTGTTTCCCAATATTCCTTTATATATCATGTTTGTACCGATACCTGTCAAGGCCAAATACTTTGTTGTCGGATATGGTTTGATCGAACTGTTTCTTGGCTTTGCCGATTTCAGAGGAGATAACGTTGCTCATTTCGCCCATTTAGGGGGGATGCTGTTTGGCTATTTTTTAATTTCTTACTGGAAAAAGGAGGATGCAAAGAATGGAAAATATTTTTGGTAACTTAGCGCGTACATTCCGCGAGGGTAATATTCTTACAAAATATATATTTATAAATGCAGGGATATTTGTCGTCATTCGTCTGGCAACCGTGTTTTTGATTCTTTTTAACATACAGTCTTTTTCTTTCCTGCATTATTTGCAGGTTTCTTCGTCTCCCATGCAGCTCATATACAGGCCCTGGACGCTAATTACCTATATGTTTACCCAGTACGACTTTCTGCATATCTTATTTAATATGTTGTGGCTGTATTGGTTTGGCAAGCTCTTTCTGCAATTTTTCAATCCGCGTCAGTTCGGGGGCGTTTATATTTTGGGCGGGATAGCCGGGGCGGCCTTGTTTATGGCGGCGTATAACGTATTTCCTTATTTCCGGGCAGAAGCGTTGAACAGCGCCTTGATCGGGGCTTCGGCTTCGGTGATGGCTATTGTGTTTGCCGTTTCTTTTTATAAGCAGGATTACGAAATCAGCCTCTTGTTTATCGGAAGAATTAAATTGATATTTCTGGCGCTGGGCGTAGTCGTACTGGATTTTCTGGCAATCGCTTCCACCAATGCAGGAGGACATATCGCCCATTTGGGGGGAGCGCTCTTTGGTATTTGGTTTGCCCTGGAGATGAAAACGGGGAAAGATCGGACAGCTTTCGTGAACCGTTTGATAGACAGGGTTGTGAATATGGGAAAGCGGAAACCGAAGATGCGCGTTTCATATAAACGGGCCGAAACGGATTATGATTATCATGCGCGTAAGCATGAGGAAAACAGGGCGTTGGACGCCATCCTGGATAAATTGAAACAGTCCGGTTATGCAAGCCTCTCGGCCGAAGAAAAAAAACAGTTATTTGACGCCGGTAAGAAGTAACAGATTGGCATGAGAGGGACTGTTTTTAAAAATATAATCAGATACGTTGCCGTAATAGCCCATGTGCTGACAGCCTTGCTGTTGATTGTTTCCGCTTTTTCAGACCGTGTTTCTCCTGAAAAAAGCCTGTTGTTTTCTTATCTGGGATTGGTTTTTCCTTTTATCTGTTTGCTGAATATCTTTTTTTGTATATACTGGCTGCTCTGTCGGAATTGGAAGTATATCCTGATAGGGGTCGTTGCCTTTATCATCGGTTGGCAATCGGTTCGCGGCTACTTTCCCTTGCATTTAAAAAACGAATCCATTCCCGATGAAAATGTTATCAAAGCGCTTACATACAATGTAATGGGGTTTGCCTATAAAGACCATACCGAAGAATCCCCCAATGAAATCGTCAACTATATTGCCGGCTCAAATGCAGACATTGTCTGTATGCAGGAATATTATTCCCCAAAATCAGGAAAAGGGCTTACTGCCGCAAAGCTGGATAAAGCGCTGAATATGTATCCGTACAAGTCTGTTATTCTGGTGAATAACAGTAATTGGGGATTGGCTGTTTATTCAAAATATCCCATCGTAAACTCGCGGCGGATTAATTACAAAAGCGAAAACAACGGTTCTTCTATTCACGAAATAGATATTAATGGGAAAAAACTCACCCTGATAAATAATCATCTGGAATCGTTTAAACTGACTATGGAAGATAAGACCCGCTATTCGGCCTTTATAAAAAGGGCAGGCGCTGAAACATTCGACGGTTTGAAAGGAACGATACAGCAAAAGTTAGGCCCCGCTTACCTGATACGCGCCAAACAAGCCCGGACGGTAGCCCGGGAGATACGACAGGTAAAGAGCGACTATCTGCTGGTATGCGGCGATTTTAACGATACGCCCGTTTCGTATGCGCACCGCACGATACAAGGGGCGTTGCTGGACGCTTTTGCCGAATCGGGCAGGGGATTGGGCGTAACGTACAATCAAAACTTTTTTTGGTTCAGGATAGATAATATACTGCATTCGTCAAATATGCAGGCCATCAAGTGTCAGACAGGCCACGTGAAATACTCCGACCATTATCCCCTTTGGTGTTATTTTAAACTGACCGAATAGCCGGGCGTTTATTTCATCCACACATGGATAATTTCGCCTATATACATCGTATGCATTTGTTTACCCAACCACTCGTCGCGTATTTTTTCATCCGTAACAACTTTTGCGTCGAATGGTTGCGATATCAGTTTACGACATTCAATAATCATCCGGGCTTCGCTGAAAGCCATGCTTCCTGAGGGCGTTGTTATCGGGCTAAGCCCCGAACCTTTTACTTTATCGGTATCTCTTCCGGAGGCGCTCCCGCAGTATTGAAGCGCTTCCCTGTATGCTTCGGCATAGAAAGACAGCGTAAACGTATCATTCTCTTCCATAAATCGATAAGTATAGCGTGCAGGATGAATAAAACAAAAAGCTACCGGCTTGTCCAACAGTCTGCCTAACCCGCCCCAGCCGGCTGTCATCATATTAAAAGAGGCGTCGTTGCCCGCCGTAATAAGCGCCCAGTCTTCCGATAGCATGCTGATAATGTTTCCGGGTATCTTGTCGGCAGGGATCTGCCTGTACCCCGGCAGAAGAGACGGCGTTTCGGCTTGCAAACCGGTATTTTCGCTTGCAGGCGGCAGGATGGATTCGGCGACCGTAGATTCGGCGACCGCAGATTCGGCTTCATCCAGCAGATGCGCGGCATAATCGATCGTGGCTATGCGAAACTTGCCGTTTAGCCGGGCAAGCTTGCCTTTATGCAAAGCCGCCTTATCCGAAATCCACGCTTCGGCCGCGTATCGTTCCGGTTCGCGTTGATAGGAAACAGTATATTCGTACCGTATGTTTTGCATGGAAAGCGTACACGTATTTCCGGTACAGGTAACAATCAGTTGGTATGACATAAGCGAGCGGTCTAAAGAAAGGGCATTGTTTTCAAAAACCAGGTAATCTTCGCCCAAAGCGGCTATTTCGCCTTTTTCTGCGTTCTCGTAAACAAGCCGGCTGCGGGCGTTATTAAACCGTTTTTTTGTCCACTCCAGTAACGTATGGTGCAATTGGCTTTGGGATAAAGACGGCGCCGTAATGCTTTTCGAGAAAACGACTTTCCCGTTTTCTTCCGGTACGGCGCCGGCTACGTATTTTTCATCCGTCTGAGCGAACAGGAGTACGGGAAGAAAAGACAGCAGTAAGAATAGCGGCTTCATGGTATGGAGGTTTTTATAATTGAAACGCCGGCAAATATACGGGATAAAATTTATTTAGTGAAACCGGCTTGCCCGGGTTGTTTCCTTTTTTATACATTTGTGCTATAATTAACAAACAACTATCTTATGAAATCCAAACGACTCATTTTAGCTTTTGCCGTCTTTCTCACATTCTCAGGATGCAATGTGGTTAAGCAATTGGAAGGCGCATTTAATTTCACGCAATGTAAATTCGATTACAAATCGATCACAAACCTGTCTCTTTCGGGTACTAATCTTTCCAAAGGGATTACGGCTGCTACAATCCTTCAGCTCACGTCTCTTTTAACGGGTAACGCGTCGACTCTTCCGTTAAACTTTACGCTGAACCTGAATGTCAGCAACCCCAATCAGTCCATTGCCTCTCTAAACGGATTACAGTATATATTGAATATAGACGACGTGCAGTTTACCACAGGCACAGTGAGTCAATCGGTTCATATAGCAGCCGGCGGAACGCAAGTATTGCCGCTAAATATCGGATTTGATTTAACAACCCTCCTCAAAGGCGAATCAAAAAATGCCGTACTCAATATTGTTAAGAATTTTATAGGCATAGGCAGTCAGAAATCGAACGTTACTTTTCAGATTAAACCGTCGTTCAATATAGGAAGTTATCCGGTCACATCTCCGGCGTTCATTCCGGTTAGTTTCTCTTTTGGCGGGAAATAGCGTCTTTTTTGTCTGATACGGGAAAAAACTTGGTTGGAGTATAAGCCTCCTTACCGTTGCGATAGACCGGATAAATGAATAATGCCCCCGCTTTCGGGCGGAGGCATTACAGGTTATTTATACAGGGCAACTTATCGAACAATCTTCTTTGTCCAGCCGGAGCTGCCTTTTACTATCAGGGCTTTTCCGCCGGAGGGGTTGGCTACCGTGAAGACGGCTTTGCCCTGAGGCTTTTTGGCGGAAAA
>JAIRYL010000215.1 GCA_031267775.1 Tannerellaceae bacterium | reverse complement strand
ATTTTTGTATCCTGATAGCAACATAGTTTACTTCTGTCAGTCGGTTAATTCTCTACTTTTATACAACAAAAGTAGGAATTTAACCCCAGTGTTTTTTATCTCACTGCAAACTTAAGGATTGCAGCGGATAGCCCGGAACGAGCGCAGCGAGCGAGGACTTGCAGCGGATAGCCCGACCGCCCGACCGGAGGGAGGGGGGACGCGCCCAAATTAAATTGAAAATTGAAAGTTGAAAGTTGAAAATTAAAAAGGCAGAAGGGAGAAGGGAGAAGGGAGAATTAGCAAATGGATCAGAGGTTTCTTGCATGGGTAGAATGATTGCCGCGCCTTTTTTTTCGTTCGATTTATTTTCATTCTGCTTTCTGCTTTCTGCTTTCTCCCTTCTCCCTTCTGCTTTCTGCTTTTTTAATTCTCCATTCTCCATTCTCCATTCCCCTTCGGGGGGGGCGGTTTTTAAAAATAAAATTGTATTTTAGCGCTACGGAACAAAAAATTTAGCTATGGGCAATCCTTTTATACTTACAATAGGCCGGCAATTTGGCAGCGGCGGACGGATTATCGGTAAAAAACTGGCCGATACGCTGGGGATATCTTTTTACGACAACGAACTGATAACGCTGGCGGCCAAAGAAAGCGGATTATGCCCCGAAGTGTTTGAAAGGGCGGACGAAAAAGCCTCCAGCGGCCTGGCGCACGCTTGCAACGCGGGATTATCGTATGTAAGCCTGTACGCCCCGTATGCCGATATCCTGTCCAACGAAGGCCTTTTTAAAATACAAAGCGACGCGATACGCAAACTTTCCTTGAGGGAATCGTGCGTAATTGTAGGCCGTTGCGCCGACTATATTCTGCGCGACGATCCCCGCTGCATCAGCCTTTTTATACACGACAAAATGGCAAACCGGGTGCGGCGGGTGGCCAGCCGGCAACAGTTGGCCGCAGAACAGGCCAGGGAGTTAATTGCCCGGACGGATAAGTCGCGCGCCGCTTATTACGATTATTTTACCAACAAAACATGGGGGCTGGCGGCGTCGTATAATTTTTCGATAGACGTATCTGTTTTAGGTATCGATCCTACGGTAGATTTTATTAAAAACATGCTGGAACGGATCAGACCCTTCCCCGCCTCTTTTTTATAAGGAATCTACATGCCGCCGTTGTTTTTCAAAGAATTGAATCCGGCGCTTTTCTCCGCTTACCGATATGAGGGTTGAATATTTTTTTAACGAATGTATCCATTCTTTCTGAAGCTCAAACACCTTCCGGTCGGCGGTAGCTATTTCGTTAATAGCGTACAGCCTGAGCACGCTCACCTTAAAGTCGTCGGCCTCCAGGTAGCCGTACGAGGCTTCAAAGTTTATATCCGACAGGTATATGCGTATAGACTTGCCCGGTTTATGGCAGCCTTTGGCCGCCAACTGCTCCAGCTCGTTTATCAATTGATGTATTTCTTCTTTCAGCGCCTCCGCCTCGTCTCTGTTTACCAGGTTAATATCCATAAAGTATTTAATATCGTTCACCAGGGAATAAAACATCATATTGTCCCAGATAAAGTTTGCCGACGCTACTTCTTTCGAGGCCTTAACATACTCTCTTTGCTTTCCCCTGAGGTCGTCGGCAAACGTTAATTCGGAAAAATACCGGATGTAGTTAATCTTTTCGTGCTGATACATCCACTTGTACAGAAAAAACCGCGCCAGGTTATCATGATTCAGGTAAAACATCTGCGGGATACTGTTAAAAGCGGCGTACCATTCGAGCGCCGGATTCTTTTTTACGGCATTAATCACGCTTATATCGTGCTCTATAAGCGAGCCGTATGTTTCTACGGGGCGCTTGTGGTCTATAATATTCAGTCCAAACAGCGCATTGCCCGTAGAATCGGACGCCGAAATCCGGTCGAGCGATATACCCAGCGCATTAGAAATAAGCGAAGCCTCGGTAAACGTAAAGGGCACTTCGCCGCGTAACCTGCGGTAAACGGCCTCTTTACCTATGTACAGCATATCCATCAAAACGCTTGCTAAATTTACGCCTCCGGGAATTTTCTCTCGCGCAGCCTTAATGAGTTTTTCATTCAATGATTCAGTTTTCATAGCATTTTCTCTATTTAAAATCCAATTATTCAGAACAGTTACCCGTCTTACTAAAAGTAACGTTTTAACCAAACGTTTTGTTTGTGAATGCTCCGGATAAAAACCTTAAATCTTCCAAAAAGGCATAGCAGCGCCGGCGCATCGCCGCCGTATTTGTATCTTTGCGCCGACAAAAAACTAAAAACAATGAGTGGCATGAATTACCTTGAACTGACTTTTACATACGATTCCGCGCTGGATACGGCGCTTATTAACGACGTGCTGGCCTGGATGCTGGGCGAAACAGGCTTCGACGGCTTTGCCGAAAACGCCGGCGGACTGTCGGCTTATATCCGCGAAGCAGACTACAGCCAGACGGCGCTGAACGGCGTCATCGCTTCTTTCCCCCTGGAAAACGTAGCCATCCGGTATGCCGTAACTTATCTGGAGGATAAAGACTGGAACGAAGAGTGGGAAAAAAATTATTACCAGCCCGTATCAATCGGGCAGGAATGTATCATCCACGCCTCCTTTCACCAGGTAGCGCCGGGGTATGCGTACGACATTATAATAGACCCCCGCATGGCTTTTGGAACAGGTAATCACGAAACTACCTGCCTGATGATTCAGCAAATGCTCCTGCTCGGCCTCGAGGGAAAAGAGGCGCTGGATATGGGCTGCGGCACGGCCGTACTGGCTATTTTAGCCGCAAAAATGAAGGCCGCGCGGGTAGTAGCCGCCGACGTAGACGCATACGCCTGCCGCAATGCCCTGGATAATATCCGCCTGAATCAAACTGCAGGCGTAGAAGTTATAGCCGGAGGCGCCGAACAAATTCCGCGCCTGGGCAAATTTGACGTTGTGCTGGCAAACATTAACCGAAACATCCTGCTAAACGATATAAAAGCTTATGCTTCCTGCATGAAAACAGGCGCTTGCCTGCTGATGAGCGGTTTTTACAAAGAAGATATTCCTTTTATCGAAGACGAATGTAAACGAAACGGCCTCGCGCTTGTTTCGTATCACGAAAAGAACGGATGGGCGGCCGCAGTAACAATTAATTTATGTTAGATAGCATATTTTTTCCAATCGTAATTTCACGACATTTCAAAAACATCTGTAACTTTGTACACATTTAAATAAATAACTAACAAGATGAAACAAAAATCAACGTTTTTAGTATCGTTTTTATTCCTGTTGATCGTATTGGTTTCTTGCGCTACTCCTTGCGGGTGCTAACGTATATGCAATTCATGTTTTTCATAAACCCAATAAAAGTTTTATTACAATGATTAAAGTAGGTATTAACGGCTTTGGCCGTATCGGACGCCTGGTATTCCGCGCCGCCCAAAAAAGAAATGACATTCAAGTAGTTGGTATTAACGACCTGATCAGTGTAGATTACATGGCTTACATGTTGAAATACGACAGCATTCACGGCCAGTTTGACGGAACAGTCGATGTGAAAGACGGCAACCTGGTTGTAAACGGCCATGCCATCCGCGTAACGGCGGAAAAGAATCCGGCCGATCTGAAATGGGACGCCATCAACGCCGAATATGTAGTGGAATCTACCGGCTTGTTCCTGTCTAAAGATAAAGCGCAGGCTCACGTAGACGCCGGCGCTAAATACGTAGTGATGTCTGCCCCTTCAAAAGACGATACGCCCATGTTTGTCTGCGGCGTTAACCTGGATGCTTACGTAAAAGGTACGCCTTTCGTTTCCAACGCTTCGTGTACCACCAACTGTCTGGCTCCCATCGCCAAAGTATTGAACGACACATTTGGTATCACCGACGGTTTGATGACCACGGTTCACTCCACAACGGCTACTCAAAAAACCGTAGACGGGCCTTCCGTTAAAGACTGGAGAGGCGGCCGCGCCGCTTCGGGCAACATCATCCCTTCTTCTACCGGCGCCGCTAAAGCCGTAGGCAAAGTAATCCCTCAGTTGAACGGTAAATTAACCGGCATGTCTTTCCGCGTTCCCACATTAGACGTTTCTGTTGTAGACCTCACGGTCAACCTGGCTAAACCGGCTACTTACCAGGATATTAAAGACGCCATGAAAGCTGCTTCCGAAAACGAACTGAAAGGAATACTCGGCTATACGGAAGACGACGTTGTTTCGTCCGATTTCATTGGCGACGCCCGTACGTCTATCTTCGATGCCAAGGCGGGTATCGCTTTAACCGACACGTTTGTAAAAGTGGTATCCTGGTACGACAACGAATGGGGTTATTCAAGCAAAGTTCTCGACCTCATCGCTCACATGAAGAAAATAAACGGATAAGCACGGGTTCTATCCCCGTCTCAACTAAAAAATCCCCGACGGCTACAACAGGCGTCGGGGATTTTCTTTTTTAATTCAGAGAGAGAAATAACGCCCCTCACAAAGCAACTATCAAAAATAGATAGAAAGCGGTAAATCAAAAGTTTACCGCTTTTTTGTTGATAAATATTTCGTGATATTTATGCTTGTATATCGTATTTTTA
>JAIRYL010000206.1 GCA_031267775.1 Tannerellaceae bacterium | reverse complement strand
CCCCAATGAAGCGTAGCGATTGGGGGATAGCCGAATAACTCCTCTCCTCCCTCAACCCGGAGGGTTGAATATCCGAAATAACTACTTATGCAGAGAGGTAGATAATTCATTTTAGAAATTTTGTTTTTATGCTTTTATGTTTTACTGAATTTCTAAATTCCTTGATTTGATTGCCGAATGATTTTTTAGAAATAATATTGGCTGTTGAATTGCTTTGGTAAATTAAAATAAAATCTTTTAGCTCCTCAATCAGATAAATTTTTTCCCAATAAAATTCAGAATAAAAAGTTTCGCCTTTTATCAAAATTTTATCATCTGTAAATTCATAAATTATTTTTTCTTGCAATGCCTTGTTTGTAGTATAATGTTTTTTTGCCGAAAAATGTATGATAATTTGCAAAATTGAAAAATACAGCAAAAAAGACAATAAACTTGCAATGTTGAAATTCCAAATGCAAATTATGAAAAATACAAGCGTCAACACAATAATAATCAGATTTCTGTAAGTACAAATAAATACCAATTTTCTATAATCTTTAAATTCTAACTTTGTTTCGATTTCCATATATTTTCTTTCTTTTTTTGTCCTTTCAGGCGATTGATAATATTAGTTTTAATTTCTTTTCCGATACCCCGCTGGCGCGGGTTTGCATCCCGTACCGATAAATATCCGCTTTTCTTCTTATCCTATTCCTGTTTTTCATTCCGTACGGTATATCACTAATTATCATTTTGCCGGATGCAAAATTAATCATTTATTCTCCAGCCATGCCACTCTATCCGCATATAGTCCGTTGTGCTGTATCTTTAGGGTGTTCTTGACCGGCGCGGCAATATGGATCGTTTCGCTACCGGCGCGTTCGGTAAGCATTTGTTCGGTGAAGTAAATATTCTTGCCCGGACGGGCGGCGTGAACGACAGACATGGAGCTTATGTATGCATCATGTTCTATAAGTAAAGTCGGATTTTAAGCAGTCGGCGCTAACTTGTTAGGGAATAATCGCGTCGCGTCGTTTTTGAGATTCGGGAGCAACCCCAATAACCCTTACAGGTTCAAAAGAATTTATTGAGTTTGATATAAAATACCTTGCTTGCTAAAAAAAAGAATCCCGGGATAAAGTATCTCCGGGATTTTATCATTCATCATATATCAGACAAATCTTGTTTTTCTTCAATCGCATGCAAAGGAGAGTTCAGCTTCCTGAATACATAGCATTGCATGAGTATAATGAATGGAAAAGCTACAAACAGCCCCACCAGAAACAAGATTGTTCCAATAATAAATATTCCTGTCGCCGCCAAAGCTAACAGGAATAACGGCAAAACCTGATTCTCCGTCATAGACCAACTCTTTTTCAGCGAATCCATTATACCGGCGTCTTCTTCAACGATAAGCGGCAGGAAAAACTGTAAACGCAAACTTAGATAGACGCCCGGAATAATTAAAAGTACCGTTCCGATAAATACAAGGAAACCATACAGTACCGCTGCTACGAAACAAGTTCCTATCTTACGCGCCTGTTGTCCGTAAGCGGAGAATTGCGGTTCGTCTCCGTCAAGCGTCTGAAACAGGTTCTTCATGTATCCCAAAATAAAAACAAGGGATATTATGCTAAAAATCAAATCGCCTATAACTATCGACGTATATGACGTCATTACGGGCGTAAGCAGCAAACTAAATACAGAGGATAAAATCGTATAACCAACAAACAAACCTGCCAGTATCCAGATTTGGGATTTAAGAGCGGCCCACGAGGCGCGCAATACTTCTGAAACAGTGAATTTCGATTCCATAGTCATCCTATTTTTAAAATTGTATCTATGCAAAATTATAATTTATTATCGAATAAGCAAGTATACCACCCCTGCTTTCGTTTAAATAATAAAAAGGCCGGTATGAAATACCAGCCCTTTCTCTTTCCTGTTAGTCTGTCTGTTAAAGAACATGTATTTCCTTCAGCACGGCGTTTGTAGCGCGAACGGCTGCTGCGCTCTTTGCAAAAAGTTCTTTTTCTTCTGCGTTCAAGGTTAATTTAACAACCTCTTCAATACCGTTCTTACCTAAGATAACCGGTACGCCTATGCAAATGTCGCATTCGTCATATTCGCCTTCCAAAGCCACCGAACAGGGTATCATTTTTCGCTGGTTATGGATAATGGATTCTACTACCAGCGCGCCCGCAGCGCCCGGAGCATACCAGGCCGAAGTACCCAAAAGGCCTGTCAACGTAGCGCCGCCTACCATCGTAGATTTTACTACCTCTTCCAATTTCTCCTTGCTTACTAATTGACTTACGGGGATACCCTTATACGTAGCCAGGCGAACCAGCGGAATCATTGTCGTATCGCCATGTCCGCCAATAACCATACCTTCTACCTCGTTGGCGTTGCAAGCCAAAGCCTGAGATAAGAAATACTTGAAACGTGAACTGTCCAGCGCCCCGCCCATACCGATAATACGATTCTTAGGCAAACCTAACGACTTCAGAGCCAGGTAAGTCATCGTATCCATAGGATTGGAAATAACAACGACAATAGCGTCGGGAGAATATCTCAAAGCGCTTTCGGCAACGCCTTTTACTATACCTGCATTTACGCCGATCAACTCTTCGCGAGTCATACCCGGTTTACGCGGAATCCCCGAAGTAATGACAATCACGTCGGAATTTGCAGTATGAACGTAGTCGTTCGTACAGCCTGTCAATGTAGAATCAAATCCCAACAACTGAG
>JAIRYL010000188.1 GCA_031267775.1 Tannerellaceae bacterium | reverse complement strand
ACGTATCCCAACCTTCCGTATACGTATTCCAACCTTCCGTATACCAATCCCAACGTTCCGTATACCAATCCCCAGTTTCCGCATTACTATTCCAGGGGTTCGGAATACGTATCCCCAACTTCGGAATAGCTATTCCCGGTTTCGGAATACCTATTCCCAACTTTCGGGTTACTATTCCAGGGGTTCGGAATAGCTATTCCCGGTTTCGGAATACGTATCCCCAACTTGGACTTACGTATACAAATTCAATAAATGCCGATTGAGATTATTTTTGGCTCGCCGGCCAAACGGCCGGATCAAAGCCGGATATACCGCCAAAATAAAACAGAAAAAAAAAGCCTCCGCTTGGGAGGCCTCTGGCGCTTCAATACCTTTTTTCCAGGCTGGTATGCGGAAAATAATGGGCAAGAATCTGTTTATAATCATACCCCTGCGCTCCCATAACGGCGGCGCCTATCTGGCAAAGCCCCACGCCATGCCCCCAGCCGGCTCCCGTAAAAACAAAACGACCGGGAATGCTACGGCATACCTCTTCTTTGTCCACAACAAACGCCGAACTGTACAGGTGGCTTTCCGATAAGGTACGGCGTATTTCAAGCTCTTTCCCTATCGTGTAGATACGTTTACTCCCCCTGATCTGCAGTCTTTCAATACGCCCGGACGTTCCCCGTTTTAAAGGAATCAGGTCTGTAATAGCGCCAAAGTCTATCCCGCTTTTCCGTTTAATCAGTTCCGCCAGTTTTTCCTGCGTATACGTTACCTTCCAGCGGTAAAAATCGCTCGTTTCCCGGTCGTAATCCGTAAGAACCTGCCCCAGGATATCCCTGTCGCGGGTATGGCAGAAAGCTTTGGGCCAGGCGCGTATCCAGGCCTCGGCTTCCGTTTCAAGGGTCAGGTCGGGCGTATCCAGGGCCAGGCCGGACGTTTGCCCCGCCCTTCCGTCGCGCACGGCCGCCAGGTAAGGGTGAGGCGTCGGCTCCCATACATGCTCAAACGTTTCGGTCACGCCTCCGCAGCACTTGTAAAAACGGGTATCGCAAATCGTTCCGCCGTATGTCGCTACTTCGCCCCGCGTTTGCGCTATCGCTTGAGCGGCCAGCGAAGCCGACGTGCGGGCGACGCCCTGGTAGCGCTGGCAATGATCGTCTGCACATACGTCAAACATATCATGATCTTCCCGGTCGTACCATCTTACCAGTTCGTCCGCCGTCCGCCGCATGCTCAGGCTGCTTGCCTCCCCGTTAGTTGGCGACGACTGGTTTTTGGCTAATTGAGCCAGCAGCCAGCTTCGCGAAATAACGGCGTGCGCTTTTAAAAATTCGGCCGAAGCAGTCGCGCTCATTTCCGAAGATATTACGCTGGTAAGATATTCCTCTATATCAATCTGGTTAATCACCACAATCGCGTTATCCCTGGCCACCAGGTTAAGCGCGCCGCGAAACCGCTGGTCTTCCCTGCGCTGCCAGTGAAAATCCACGCCGATGGTCACGGCGTTTAAGTCAAAACAAGCCTCCTTTGCAGCAGGCTCAAAAAAAAGCTCGCGCGACAGCTTCCCGTTGTACACAATGTTTCCGTTTACATTGATGGCTCGCTGTTCGCCGGTCAGAAAATCGCCGGATTCAGTATGTACATATTCTCCGTTGAATACAAACGATACGGCCTTTTCCGACATAATACCTACATTTATTACAGGCGCTTCCATAGGGATAAGTAAGGGGTTTTAAATAGTGTGTATCAATATAAATTGCAGCAGGGCGCAGGCGCTTGGCCTATCGTTTGTTTCCCGAAAGTTTTTCCAGGATATATACGACGCCAAAACCAAGTATCATCAAGCCGGCGCCTTCCCAAATCAGGTTGTCGGGCAGGATATTACTCACGCTGTCTGCCGCTTTCCAAGGCCATACTTTGTTTAAAGATCCAAGCATAAAACCTGCCAATACCGCTATGGTCAGGTCGTGTAACCGGCGAAGAAGGCAGGATAATAAACGCGAAAAGGATGTTATACCGATTGTCGCTCCGCAAATAAATACCAGGATTATAACAATATCCAGGTTTTTAACAGCTTCCATTACATGGTAATATTTCCCCAGCAACACCAGTATAAAGCTGCCGGATATACCCGGTAATATCATAGCGCAAATGGCTATAGCTCCGCAAAGAAATATAAACCAAAGGCCGTCAGGCGTTTTGGCGGGAGTCGCTACGGTTATATAATAGGCGATGACGCCTCCAACAGCAAAACTAAGGATCGTTTTCCAGTCCCATTTCTTAATATCTTTAGATACAAACAGGGTAGAGGCCAATACCAGTCCAAAGAAAAAAGACCATACCAAAACAGGTTGGTTTTCCAGCAAATAGGTGATTAATTTGGCCAGGGAAAAAATACTGATAGCAATTCCGGAAACTAATGTCAGTAAAAAATTTCCGTTTATAGCTTTCCAAAAAGCGGACGCCTTCCCTGTAAAAAGTAATTTCAGCGAATTTCCATCAATGCTTTTAATGGAATCGAGCAACTCTTCGTAAATACCGGCAATAAAAGCAATCGTACCCCCGGAAACGCCCGGCACAACATCGGCGGCGCCCATTCCAATCCCTTTTAACATAATAAGACCGTAGTCTTTCAGACCTCTGTTCATAAATAATTAATTATTGTTTGTCTTGTTATTTAAATATTCTCTTGTCAGTTCTTCAATGGGTATATATTTTTCTTCTTTAAAAAGGAGCGCCGGATAAGTCGCGTTCATCCGAAAGTGCATGAGAGGCGCTTTAGGATTAAGCTTCAGTAATTTCTTATAGTATGCAAAGGCCTTATTAAATTCGCCTCGCATAAAATAATATTGTCCTTTTTGCAAAAGTTCATCATAATCGGTTGCATTTTCATTCGTTACCGTTTCTAATTGCTTAAAGATACTATCCGTTACCGACAGCGCCATTTCATCTTTGCCGTTTTCCAGAAAAGTAAGCGCTAATAAAGACAGGATGCGAACATTGTCGGGAAAAAGGCCGGTAGCTTTAAGCAATATCTGCGAAGCCTCCCGCTCCCGGTCTGTTTCTACGCAGCATCGTATATAATTAATGTATGTGCCGGCTTCTACGTCATTTTCTTTCTGGATAAAGTCTTTCAAAAGGTGATAAGCCTGTTCAAAATCTTCCAGTTTCATATAGCAATCAACTATGAGCAATTTAATGTGACTGTTTTCTTCGTTTTGAGGAAGAAGTTCTTTGTAAATCTCTATAGCCTTGTTATAATTCTCGTTCATAAACAGGCAATACGCTTTCGATATTAATAATTCCATATCCGGTTTGTCGCAGGCGCAGGCAAAGTCAAAAGCGTCTATTGCTTTTTCATACTCGCATTGCAGGGAGTATAACCGTCCCAGCGTAAACCAAAATTCATACGAATAAGGATCTTGGTCTATAATACCGTTGCATACCTGTATTGCTTCCTCTATATCGCCTTTTAATTCATACAAATAGCATAATTCATTGTTAAGTATAATATTGTCGGGATATCTAAGCAAGCCGTTCCGGATAAGCGTCTCCGCGGCGTCCATCATCTCCAGGTCGTTTAAAAAGGTAGCAAAAAACTCATACAGTTCTTCTATATAGGTACACAAAAAACCGGCGGACAGCTCATCCAGATAGCGATAAGCCGCTTCGTGGTTTTTCAAATAAAAATAACATTCCAGGCGTATGGTATCTAATTCCTGGTTATTTTTCTCCTGTATGCTTTCCGCCAGCGTTAAGGCGTCTTTGTATTGTCCATTAATAATAAGCGAGCGGCATTTTTTTATTTTTAATTCATATTGGG